>CAMEXG010000120.1 GCA_945947045.1 uncultured Spirochaetales bacterium
AAAGAAAAACCCATCGTAGTGATGGGGTACCACCATCACTCAAGCTTTAGCACCTTACTTTTGCAGGTTGCTGTACGGTCAAAGGGCTTGTCCCTCACGTACTCTTTATGGCAGGGATAATATAGCAGTATTTCAAAATGTTTATCAATATCTGTCGGTTAATATCCCTTCATTTTCTCAATGGCGGTATTTCAAAGTATAAGAACCCAGTCTTTGTTTTATTCTTGAAATGGACGACCCCATATTGAGTCTCTCACTCGTGGAAGATAGAATCGAAGTATGAGGCTTAATTTCTTTTTTGATGTAGATGGAACATTACTTCCTTTTGGAAAAGGACTTCCTGATAGTGCACTTGAAGCGATATTAGATGCAAAAAAAGAGGGGCATAGAGTTTTTGTATCCACCGGAAGGAGTCCAAGTGAAATGGATAAGGCGCTTTCTCCAATTCCCTTCGATGGCGGTGTATACAGTGCAGGCTGCCTTGTGATGGCGGAGGGAAAGATTCTTGAAGAGAAAAGGTATAGAGAAGATCAAGTAGAGGAGGTCCTGACATACTTAAAAAGAATGGGGCATCTAGCTATGATTCAGACTTCAAGCGGCACATATATGTCCTCAAAAGCATATGAATTTTTTAAAGAGTCATTGATAAAAAGTAATGGTATTTCTATTAAGATTCCAGGGTTGGTGGTTACAGATAGTATCCCGGAAGACTTGGAAGTAAAGAAGGTGCTCGTGCTATCTCCATCAGGAAAAGTAGACGAAGTCAGAAGGGACTTGGGGGACAGATACAATATTGTCGATAACACAGTGGGGTTGAAGCAAAGCGATATGGCTGAAATATGCCTCATGGGCGTAGACAAGGGAAGTGGTATTAAAACTATCCTCTCTTATTTAGGAGATGAGAGAAAAAGCAGTGTCGGAGTAGGTGACGGGGCAAATGATATTGAGATGATAGAGTACTGTGGTCTTGGTATTGCAATGGGGAACGCCGATGAACGCCTGAAAGAAAAGGCGGATTGGATTACTGGCGATGTTAACCAGGATGGACTCAAAAAAGCTATTGAATTTGCTCGGAGGGATTATTTATCAAAATTGGCCGTAAAGTAAAATAAAAGCATAAGGTTATAGTTGTTTTTGAAGTAAAAACAGATATACTTCTTCTTATATAGTAATTTTGAACCTAGGAATAAAAGAAAACATTTGTTTGATTTTCTTAAAAGGGGATGAAGAATGGATAATAGAGAAGATGCACCAAAAAGGTTGAAGGCAGAGTACAGAAGTAGTATCAGAAGTAAGACTATGATCAAAGAGGCTATGCTTGAACTTATGGTCGAGAAGCCTTTCGATAAAATCACCATTACCGATATCGTCAAGAAAGCCGACATCAACAGAGGTACCTTCTATGCCCACTATGACAACACTTCAGAGGTTTTGAAAAGTATTTCTGCTTCCGTAATGGATGAGATAGCATCTGCATTCAAAGCTAGAAACAACTCTGACGCCCTTTGGAATCCAAGAGGATACTTAAAACAAATATCCGATTTCTTTTTAACAAATCCTACTTATTTTTCTCGACTTGTGGCCACAGAAAAGATCAGCGAAGTCCTCAATGATGCAAGACATAACGCTATAAGAAAGATTTTGGATGATCTCGGCATGGATCTTCCTGAGTCATCAAAAGCACAGCTTTCTATTATTCTCGACTACAGCATTTCCGGTGTCTGCACTCTTTATACAGATATTCTTTTGGAGAAAATTCCTGTATCTCTGGAAAACAGTGCAGAGTACATCGCCAACCTTCTCGCTCCTCAGAGAAACCTTGTAGTCGAAGTTCTTCAGCAAATGCAGAAATAACCAGGACAGCACATGTTCAGAAGCATCAGTGGCAGGCAGCAGCTGAAGAAGCCGGATCCACTGGGTCCATACGCACTTTGTCTCTGAGTATAGAAGTTTCTTGATCCATTGAGACGATCCAGGAAAGATTGGTATTCCATATTTCCTGGTTCTTTTTTTATGGCCTCGGATATATCGCTGTATGCTCCTGTCGTATCGCCACTATAACCCTTGGCTACTGCAGATAGATAATACCAGCGGCCGTTTCTCTTTTCAAAAGGTACCGTTGACAATACATGTAGAGCTTCTCTGAAGTGGCGTGCGTGGATATATGAAGCGGCTGCCCTCATTTCATTTGACTCTTCTTCTCTGCTTCCGCTGTAGCCGTAGCCTCCGTAGAAGGACTGGCCGTAGTTATAGGATGAAGATGAAGACGAAGACGACGAGTAAGACTTATGGTTGATGATGGCATCATAGGCGGAGTTGATCTCCTGCATCTTCTTTGCTGCAGCCGGATCATTACCTGTAACATCAGGGTGATATTTTTTTGCCAGATTTTTATAAGCCTTTTTGACTTCTTCTTCACTGGCCCCTTGTTTTAGTCCCAAAATTTCATAAGGATCACTCATTGCCTTTTACCTCAACCTTGAACCTGCTCCACATGCCATGGTACAGGATATTTTCGAACAATGGCACATAATCATCAAGAGGCATGTGTTCCATGGCTGATGTTGCACAAGATGCGGCGTCAATGAGCATTGTCCTTATTTCTTCTTCCGTAATATCAGGGGGAAGTGGATTATATCTATTGTTTTTCAAATCTTTCTTTCTGTCGTCCCAGGCATCCAGAAGGTAGATAAACCTTCCCATCCCGCATCCCATCATTCTTAAATCCGGAGCAAAATGGCTGTTTTCATCTTTGACGAAAATCTCTCCAAGGGCTTCTCCGAATAACAGAGAGTTTTGATATGGATCTTTCAAGCCTTTCTTTTCATTTTCCCAAATGAGGGCGAGATTGTTTTTTAAGGCGTCGCTTTGTCTTCTATATGTCTTCTCTATTTCAGGGATGAAAGGAAGGAAGCGGTTTTTTTTCTCTTTCTTTTCGTCGTTGTTGTAGTCGACAAGGGCATAATGAGAGAGAAGAATCTGCATAGAAGCTGTGTAATCCATGACCGATGTTGTAAAGAACTTATGCTCTACAATGGGATGGACTATGCATCTCTCTTTTCCCTCCGTCTTTTGTGAATCTTCAATATCTGACAGAAGAAGAGAGAGGAATGTCATGTCATAGGAGAGAGAAAGCATACCTGCCTTCCCATACTTGTCTTTCAGAGTATGGCATAGACCGCAATAAGCTTCTCTATATGTCTTTCTGTCCTCTTTCGGGGCAGAAGAAGAAAGAACAATATATCCGAACATATCAAGTCTTCCTTATAAACTGCTCTCCGCAGTTAGGACATTTGATTCTGATCTTACCCTTGCCTCTAGGCACCCTCAACTCTTTTCCACACTGGGGGCATTTAAAGAAGGCATGGGTCTTCTCTTCTTCCTTTCTTCTGGCTTTTCTCTCTTCCTCAGCCTTTCTCTTGGCTTCTTTCTCTCTCTTTTTCTGTTCTTTTTCAGCATCGCTTTCGCTTCTGAAGAAGTTTATGAATGAGATGTTTTCCGATCTTCTTTTTCCTACGTTTTTCGATAGAGATCTGAAGATGCCGAAAAAAGTAGATACTCCTCCCAAGAGTATGAATATTCCTTGAATTATTTGTTCGTCAAATATCGGAGCGGCAAGAAAGAGCACTACGCCAAGTATTACCAGTGTCACTGATAATTCGTCCGCTCCGTTTCTTCCGCTGAAGAATGGTCTTCTGTAATTGTTCATGAAAAAAAGATAAACCCCTATAAAAATGTTGCCAATGGTAAATAAGTGTTGTTTTTATGTATCTTTTCATTCTTTGGTATTGACCAAAGGTAAAATTGAGAATTATTCTCATTTTCTGTGAAATATGATACTCATTCAAGAAAGGAAGTCCTGTCTTTTCTTGAGAATAATTCCCAGCTCTCTTTCTCGATGGAAGATATTTGCGCCTCCCTTCCAGAGGCAAAGAAGAGTACTGTCTATAGGATTGTCGATTCCTTGGAAAAGGAAGGAAAAGTAAGGTGCACAGGTAGCATTGGAAGAAGGACCCAATATCAATATTCAGGGTCACTCTGTCCTATGCATATGCATATTAAGTGTCGTGTGTGTGGAAAGACGGAACACTTGGATTATGCGACCACAGAAGCCATAAGAAAGGCAGTGGATGACCTCTTGGGCTTCGAGACTCTCGCCACTACAGTCTTGGATGGCTTATGTGGTGAATGCAGAAAGAATAAGGAGAATAATTGATATGGCTTTACTTGTGGTGTTGTGTTTGTCTGTCGTCTTTGGCTTGGGCATGGTCTTCGCCAAGCTTACTTCAAATAAAGCCCATATCCAGAGCTTCATTTCGTCCCTCTCTTTGGGGGCCATGCTGGGGGTGGCGTTTCTAGATTTGATTCCGGAAATAGTTGAAGAGACCAGCGGGGCAGGATACATACTTGTAGTCGTACTTTGTGTATTGGGTATCGTAATTCTCAAAGTGTTGGACAACTTTGTTCCGGAGCATGAAGGAAGCGAAGAGAGCGAAGAGGGAAATCTTGTGCATATCGGTATAATGAGTGCAATCGCTATAGTATTACACAATATTGTTGAAGGAATGACAGTATATAGTGTTGCATCTCAGAGTCTTAAAAGCGGTATCACACTTGCCTTGGGAGTAGCACTTCACAATGTTCCTATGGGTGCTTTAATCTATTCCACTCTAAAGAGCGAGAGTAAAGGAAAAAGAAATACTATTCTTGTTTTATCATCATTCTCCACATTTATAGGAGGCCTGGTGATGATGGGACTCTCTTCTATTCTTTCTCCGTCTTTCTTTATTGTGTTGATGTCATTGGCACTTGGAATGGTGTTATATATTCTTTTCTGGGAGCTTATGCCTTCTGCACTTCATTCCAAAGAGAAGAAGATTACTATTTACGGATCACTTTTGGGACTCTTATTAGTCGTCGCATCCTTATTCTTGGAATAAAATATGGAAGAGATACTTATATTTTCCCTGATTCCTTTTATGGGCTCTGCACTCCAGACATCAATGGGCTTTGGAAACGGTGTTTTGATAATGGCGATACTTCCATTTATTCTTCCATTTGGAAAAGCTGTTGCATTTAACCAGATTTCTTGCCTATTTCTTACGGTTTTGGTGGTCGGTAAAATGTGGAGAAAGATAAGGTGGAGTATTCTTATTCCTATCCTTATCCCAATGGGGATCTCCACAATATTATTCACTCTTTGGTCTTTCTCTTTTGACCAAAGTATTTTGAAGATATTCTTAGGAGTTGTCTTCATAATACTTGTACTTGTGTTTCTTCTTTCAAAGAAGGGAACCAGAATTAAGCCTACACCTATGAAGGGCGCAGTGATGGGTGTCATAAGTGGGATATCCAATGGTTTTACGGGAATAAGCGGACCACCCGCCGCGATGTATCTTCGTCCCTCTATTTCAGATAACGACGAGTATATCGCCACTATTCAGTGTTTCTTCCTGTTTCAGAGTACCATAGGACTTTTGTCGAGAATGGGGCTAGGTGCCTTGGACAGGGGAGATGTAGGGTATTTGTTTTTGGTTCTAATATTCACATTCTTTGGTTCTATAGTAGGTGGAAAGATTAATGGAAAAGTAGACAGCGCCAAGATGCAGAGATATGTCTATATTTTTGTTGGATTATATGGTCTGTATGTTCTAGTGTCTGAGTTGATTAAGATACTACTTTGACTCTGGTATTCGCTGAATAAAAGAACAAAAATGTGGTAAATGATTTTGATACTAAGTTCTTGATTAAAAAGCTATTCTATGTGTTTGGATTATTTGGCTGCCACCTTTTTTTGCATGTAAAAGAGCATATTGAAGGATTATTAATCTCCCTCTGTAATGCTGTCGACGAACCCGTTGATTCCTTCGTCCCCGTAGCTGTCCAGATATATGCTGTAGACAAGTTTTCTATTTTTCCTCTTTCTATATTCACCTGGGGTGGAGCCGCTTAGACTATGGAAAATGTGGATAAAGTAGCTGGAGTTCTGAAAGCCGCAGAAGTCAGAGATTTCTTTGATGGTCATACTACTGTCTAAAAGAAGTCTTGAGGCTTTGTTTACTCTCAGTGCGTTCAGGTATTGGATGAATGTCATGCACATGGTTCTTGAAAAAAGAGCGGAGGCATAGCAGGACGAAGAGCCTGCCCATGAGGCTAATTCCTCCAATTCAATAGTGCTGTTCCAATGTTTTTCTATATAGCTGATCATTCTGTTAACTTTAAAGTTTTCAGAATGTCTGGGCAGAGGGACAATATCCCCACCTGAATATTGTTCTTTTTTCATTTGCTTCCCCTTGACTATTAATAAAATTTTACGACAATATTGAAAAAAAGAAAGAAAAATGAAAGGGGAAGTAGCTCATCTGGCT
>CAMEXG010000121.1 GCA_945947045.1 uncultured Spirochaetales bacterium
ATTACGCCAGTCTATTAGGATTTAGTACATAACTTTTGCACTTGTTGTGTTATATCAGAAACTTTCTTTGATTCAGTATTGATGATGATTCTTACTAAGTTTTTCTCTGCTTCTGTCAGTGTCTTCCAAATAAGATCATAAGAATCCTTGAATATGATATGACGAAAAGAGGAGATAAGATCCTCCATTGTATGGTCATCGTTTTTGTTAAAATATAACGAACCCATTACTTGATAGGCGTAGGCATAACCTTTCACAAACCTTGAAAGCTTTGCAGCCTCTTTCTCGTCTATATTAAGGAGCTTTTGATACATATATGCAGTGTCATACTGGTTCAACGATTTGATCTCTACAGAATCACTTCTTTTGAAAAAAGTCAGGTTTTTGTCTTCAGTCAATTCTTCGATATTTTGGTAGAGACCCGTACACACGAGATATATGTTTCTATATCCTTCAAGAAGTAACGAACCCCAAATAGAAAGAAACTGAACCATCTCCTGTGTACGGGAGATGTCATCAATACCTACAAGGATATTGATTTTCTTTTTCTGAACTTTACCTATCATCTCTGCCATTGTGGCTTCATCTGAATAGTAGTTCATATTCTCTTCAGATGAATAAGAAACACCCACCTTTCCTGAGGCTTCTATTATCTTAATTTTGCCACTTGAGCTTATTTCGGAATTCTTTGTAGTCGAATGCAGCCTGTTATCGATAAAAGGTTCCTTGCTTAGTTTAGATATAAGAGTTTTTATTGGATTTCCAGCACTGGAAAGAGGATACACCAGCCATTTATCTTTTCTTTGAAAATGGCCAAGTATTTGACTGTACTCTACAGATTTTCCAGAACCTCTTAATCCTACTATCTTATATATGTATTTTGATGATTCAGGGTTTTCAAAACTGTTAATGACAATATCCTTGTAATGCATATCAATATATGTTTTTCCTGCTATTCCTGGCGTTCTTGTAAAAGGATCAACTACATTAAACATATATATCTCTTTTTTGTTATTAATTTTTATATTTGTTATCTTTTGTTATTAATTTTTATTTTTGTTATGGTTTAGGTATTTTGGGTACAAAAGCAATTACAGAAAGAAAATAAAAAATATTTCTTAAAAATTATACTAAATAAGGGGTGAGGGTAGTGCATGGTAAAAAGAACGGTGTTAATATAATAACATAAGGTCATTACTAGGATAATTTATATAAGGGGAATCAAAAAGGAGAAAATATATGAATTATCTAGTTGTCGTGGCTCATTCGGGGGATGAGATTCTCGGCTGTGGCGGCACTATCCAAAAGCTAATTGAAAGTGGTGCCGGAGTATCTGTATGCGTTCTTGACGGAAAGAAAAGCTATGGAGAGAGGTCTTCGGGAGAAACTATTCCCGACCATAGGATTGCGCTCTCTTCCTTTGGTATGAACACAGATAATCTTTGGATGTTGAATAAGAAGAAGGAAAATGTCCCTTTTTCCTGTCTTGTATCATTTATTGAAAGGTGTATGATTGAAAACAATGTGGATTCCTTGATCACCTATCACCCTGCCGTGGGTGACAGGGAGAGAAGGGAGGCTGCCAGAGCGACTCAGAAAGCATCTCAGCTTTATAAAAGAAATAGAGACGTAAGGCCTCTTGTTGCCCTTATGTATATGGAGTTCCCTTCCGCCACTGATATTTCCCTAGATCCCACTGTAAGATGGTTCTCTCCCAACTTCTATGTAACACTGTCAAAACAGATGTTGGAAAAGAAAGAGAAGGCCGTTACTCTTATGAGCGGTATGGATGCCGTGACGAGCGCAGAGACAATAAGAGGCGTGGCTGCAATGAGGGGAGCCCAGTCAGGAAGTATGTACAGCGAAGCCTTTGAAAGTGTATATATAAGAGTCTAGAGGGATATATGACGGAATTTGATGACTTGTGTAGAGAGGCTGAAGATATAGACTTTGAAACAAGGTGTGCGATTCTTAAGGGTAAGAGCCAAGAGATTCTGCCGCTTTTATCGGAAAAAAGCGAAGATGGAGAGAGCGGGGCGGATATTCTCTCCACCTTCCTCTTCTCTGCAATGGCTGCAGACGGCAGATTGTGTAGAGAAGAGTATGATCTTTTGTATCCTCTTCTATCTTCTTTTCTAGGAGAGAAGATCAACTACACGGACGCAAAGAAGGCAGTAGGCGCCATGAGAAAAGAAAACAGGGAGATGAAGAAGATTTCAGAAGACATGGTAGGTGTTCTTGCTGAATTCTCCGAGGATCTCAGAAGAGAGATTGTTCTTGTGATAATGATGATATGCGCCGCCGACGGTAAGATTTCTCTCTCTGAAAAGCTGTGGATCAAGAAGCTTTTGTTTTAGTTTTGGATAAAGAAATAATAAAAATACAGTTTTCTGCATAAACCCCGATTGACCAAACCATCATTTTGTTTTTCCATAGAAACGCACTCCCTAAAAGGGGAAATATATTTTCTAGGAGAAAAACATGAAAAAAATCATTGTTTCTGACTACACTCTAAAAGAACTATGTACAAAAGATGGCTCTCAGCTACTTTTCAGGGAGAAACTATCTGTTGCACTATCTATTTCCCGTTATGGAGCAGATGTCATTGAATTGCCACCGGTAAAAAAGGCCAAGGAAGACAGCGTGGTATATAAGACCATCTCCGAGTCTGTAAAGAACTCGAAGATCCTCATTCCCGTGGGAATAACCGGGGAGAGCGTAAAGATTGCCGCAGAGTGCGTGAAGTCAGCTCTCCATCCTGTTCTTCAGGTTTCTCTTCCTGTATCTACTGTACAGATGGAGTATATGTACAGGTTAAAGGGACCGAAGATGGTGGAGACAATAAAGACCTTGGTCTCAATGTGTAGGTCATATAGCGAAGAAGTAGAGTTTGAGGCATTGGATGCCACAAGGGCCGAGATTCCTTTCCTTATTGAATGTATTAAGGCTGCTGAGGAGGAGGGGGCTACAAGCATCGCTCTCTCTGATGACTCGGGAGAGATGATGGGTGATGAAATCGGAGCCTTTGTTTCGGAGGTAAAGAAAGAGACCAAGCTCCCCTTGATCATAAAAGTGTCCGACCATCTCTCAATGGGAGTCAGCGACGCTCTATTTGCACTTAAGGCGGGAGCAGACGGTGTTAAATGCAGCATTACCGGCGGCAGCGCCCTCTCTACCGATGATTTTGCCTCCGCCCTCCGTGCCAAAGGCGACAAGATCGGAGTAAGGTCTTCATTGAAGTTTACAGAAATACACAGCGATATAGAAACACTGTTGAAGAGTATGCAGAAGAGCGTTAAGGAAGAAGAGAATGCTACTCTCGACGGCGCAGTATTCTTGGATTCATCTTCTACTCAGGAAGAAGTGTCTGAAGCTGTAAAAGCCCTGGGTTATGACCTGGACGGCGACGACGAGAAAAAGGTATATGACGCAGTCAAGAGACTTACAGAGAAAAAGAGCAGCATAGGAGCAAAAGAGCTGGAGGCGGTGGTTGCCTCCTCCGCTATGCAGGTTCCTGCAACATATACTCTCAAAAGCTACGTCTCAACTATCTCGAACATGGTCAACGCGGTGTCCAACGTGATACTTGAAGATGAGAACGGAACACTTTCCGGCGTAGCTACAGGAGACGGTCCTATTGACAGCGCCTTCAAAGCCATCGAAACATGTATAGGCCATCACTATGAGCTTGATGATTTCCAGATTCAGGCGGTTACAGAGGGAAAAGAAGCTTTGGGCTCTGCTCTTGTACGTCTTAGATCTTCGGGACGCCTATACAGTGGAAACGGTCTCTCCACCGATATCTGCGGCGCTTCTATCAGGGCATACATCAACGCACTCAACAAGATTGCATATGAGGAGGGCCGTAACAAATGAAGCTCTCATTCTCAACTAAAGATGTGAAAAAGCCATCTTTTCAGTCTCTCTGCAGGATAGCTTCCGAGTATGGAGTGGATGGCTTTGAAATCTACGATGCTCTCTCTGAAAGAAAGGAGCATAAAGATTCTGTACTTCGCACCGATGGCCTCAGCGCCTCAAAGAGCATGCTCTCCACTCACTCCCTGGAGGTTTCGGCCCTTACTTATCCGTCACCTCTCGATAAAGAAGAAGCCGATGAAAACACACTTCTGCAGTATATCGACATCGCATCCGTCTCTGGAATCGAGAATATCATCGTTTCTCTTTCTTCCCTTGTCGAGCCAAGCGTTCTTGTGGAGAAATATAAAAAAGCCGCGGAGAAGGCGGTAAAGGAGGGTGTATCCATCCTCTTTGAGACAAAGGGCGTTCTTTCAAAGACCAGTTCCCTCCTTCCTTATTTCTCAGCCTTCGCTTCCGCCAGCCTGGGAGCCGCTTGGAATACCAGAGAGACTTTCTTCTCCTCCTCGGAAAGTGCGGAGACAACTATAAAGACTCTGGGCGCATATATCCGCTATGTGCGTCTCGGAGACAGTGACGGAGAAAAGAGCGTCCTTGTAGGGGAAGGAAAGCTTCCTGTGTCCCAATTTCTGGGTGCATTGAGGTCTCTTAACTATGAAGGTTTCATTACTGTGGACTGGAACGAAGAAGTAACGGACCCGGATATTGTTCTCACCCACTTTGTCTCCTTCATGGACAGAAAGGGTGGAGATAACTCATCTGCAGTCACTCTTTATGAAAACAGAAGTAAGACGGGAACTTTCCCATGGGAGAAATATAAGACCATAGACGCTACATTCAGCGACGTCTTGGATACTATGGTCTCTCTTTATCCCGACCAGTATGCCTTTAAGTATACAACTCTCGACTACACTAGGACCTATAGGGAATTCAGACGTGACGTAGATAGAACTGCAGCGGCTTTCATTGCTCTCGGAGTAAAGCCAGGCTACCATGTGGCGGTTTGGGCCACCAACGTTCCCGAGTGGTTTATATCCTTCTGGGCCGCTACAAAGATCGGTGCTGTTCTTGTTACTGTCAACACTGCTTATAAGATTCATGAAGTGGAGTATCTGTTACGCCAATCCGACACCCATACCCTGGTAATGATCGAGAGCCTGAAGGATATCAACTACAAAGAGATTGTCAAAGAGCTTTGTCCGGAACTTAAAGGCCATAAAAAAGGCGATCCTTTATATACGGAGAAGCTTCCATTCTTAAGAAACATCGTAACTGTAGGCTTTGAGATGGAAGGAGCCTTGGAATGGCATGAGATGATAGAGAAGGGTAAAGAGGTTCCTATTGAAGAAGTCAAGAGAAGAGCCTCTCTTGTCCAGCCTGACGATGTATGCAACATGCAGTACACTTCAGGAACCACAGGCTTCCCGAAGGGCGTCATGCTTACTCATAGAAATATTGTCAACAATGGAAAAACCATCGGTGACAGAATGGATATGTCTACAGCTGACAGGATGATGATCCAGGTGCCTATGTTCCATTGCTTCGGCATGGTTCTCTCCATGACCAGCATGATGACACACGGCGGCACTCTCTGTCCTATTCCATACTTCTCACCCAAGTCTTCCCTCTCTTGTATCACAGAAGAGAAGATTACATGCTTCAACGGTGTTCCAACTATGTTTGTCGCAATGTTCAGCCATCCAGATTTCTCTAAGACTGATTTCTCTCACATTAGGACAGGCATTATGGCTGGAGCCAACTGTCCTCCGGATTTGATGAAGAGAGCAAGCGTCGAGATGAACATGAAGGAGATTCTCTCCGTCTATGGTCAGACTGAAGCTTCTCCTGGCTGTACTATGGGTGAAGTAAACGAAGATCTGGAACATAGAACAGAGACTGTGGGAAGTGCCTTCCCGGGAGTTGAGTGCAAGATCATCGACCCGGAGACAGGGGAGGATCTTCCTGACGGAGTAAACGGTGAGTTTGTAGCCAGAGGCTTCAACATTATGAAGGGCTACTATAAGATGCCTGAAGCTACAGCCCAGACTATCGATAAGGACGGCTGGCTCCATACCGGCGATATTTGCTGTAGGACTGCAGACGGCTACTATAAGGTGACAGGAAGACTTAAGGATATGATCATCAGAGGAGGTGAGAACCTCTACCCGAGAGAGATAGAGGAGTTCTATCTCACTAATCCAAAGATCAAGGACGTGCAGGTTGTAGGTGTTAAAGACGAAGTCTATGGCGAAGAAGCTTGTGCTTGGGTTATTCTCCACGATGGAGAATCTTCCGATGAAAATGAGATGAAGGCTTATGGTCTTAAGAGCATGGCTCGCCATAAGGTTCCAAGATATTTCATCTTTACTAAAGATTTTCCTATGAATGCGGCAGGAAAGATACTGAAGTATAAGATGAAGGATGAGTCTGAGAAGATGCTTGGACTGAAATAAAGAGATTGGCCTTGGAG
>CAMEXG010000122.1 GCA_945947045.1 uncultured Spirochaetales bacterium
AGAAATCGAGAGAAGTGTTAATTCTTCGGTTTCAGTAACCTCCTTTTGTTCCCCTCACACGGTTTCCTCCTTTTTGCCGATGAGGGGTTTTTTATTATCTGTTTTTTGAGAATTTGATGAAATTGTTGACGGCAACTCAATAAAGAAAGGCAAACCAGACCCTGAAGTCTTTATTGAAGCAGCAAAACTTTTGAAAGTCCCAAACAACAATTCGTTAGTAATAGAAGACTCGATAGCAGGAATAATGGCAGCTGGACGAGGCGGTTTTATGACCGCTTTTGTTTCTTCTCTTCCGATTCCCGGGGATGTGATGATCTATGCCCACTCTCTGTCAATGGTAAAAAATGAGATAGAGAAAAGGATATTTTCTTAATCTTTATAGATGTCTGTCGTTTGCGCTGGCTTTATTTACCATGTGCCAGGAGACAGAGAACAGGATGATGATGAATACGACGAAGATCACGCTTCCTTGCCATCCATAGAGAGAAGTGCATAGGAAGTCATAAGTTCCATGCATAAACACCGGAAGTAGGAAGGCAAGTATTTGGGAGACTTTCTTTTTAGGCCAGTTGCCCCAATAGTTGTATCTTCTTTCAAGTCCATACCATACTCCCATGATGACGCCGAAGGATGCATGTCCTGGAACTGCAGTAAGAGCCCTTACTATTGCTGTAGATATACCGTACCTGAAGACATAGATTAGATTCTCCCAAAGAGCAAAGCCCATAGATACCGCCACTGCATATACCACGGCGTCATATTGGCAATTGAATTCAGGACTGTTCCATGTCTTCTTTCTAAGAAGATAATACTTGGAACCTTCTTCGCTCATTGCCACTACTACGTAATACATGATCACGTTGTATAAGACGGTCTGTGAAGTGAAAAAGAAAGAGAGTATAAATGAACCTAGTCTCTCAAGTATTATAGCGACAAAGGTTGAAAGAATCCCCCATACTACTAGTGTAAGGATAAAAAAGGGAGATTCTTTCTCCAGCTTGTCTTTTCTCATTACGTGGATTAATAGGATGATTGCCGGGACAATTGCTGCAAATGTCAGAATTGTTCTCATTTGACGAAAAAATATATACAATTTGCCGCCTCCAGATATATTCCTTTCATAATTTTTGTCATAGTAGCCAAAGTTTAAAGAAAAAAGATAAAAGAATCTTCAAAAAATTACTAAACAAAAATTAAGGGAATGTGTATAGTGTCATAGGTAATTAATAAACATTGTGTTTGTTAACGTGGTGGACAGTATGGAGGGTTTGTCTTTTTGAGGTATCCCCCCTTGATTAGCCTCTGAGAGATGAGCCCTCCATTTTGTCCATCTACTTTATATTTCATGGCTCTTTCTATATGTCTTGAAATCCTTCTTTGAGAGAAACTCTATGTTCTCTACACTTCTTCCTGCCATAAACTGCCATATGGCGCTTTCAGCTTCTTCTCTTCCCTTTGCGTTTTTGAAAGGTAGGAAACCATGCATGGCGTTTTCCGCTATAAGAACTTTTGCTTTTGTGCCTGCCGATGAAAGAGCTTGTCCATATAGAATAGAGTCGTCTCTCAAAGGATCTATTTCCGCCCCTATGATCAACGCATCAGGAAGCCTGGATAAATCCGGAGCGAGGGAAGGCGACATCATAGGGGAGAGGCTGTCCTTAAGCTCCCTTGAGTAGTTCTTGATAAACCAGCTCAAAGCTTTTTGGGAAATGACCGGCGTCTCTTTATAGCTCTCCATTGATTCAGTTCTGAGTCTGCAGTCTGTCATAGGATACAGTAGAATCTGACCTGATAGAGTAGGGCCTTTTCTATCTCTGAGAAGAATAGTTGTCGTTGCAGCCAAAGTGGCCCCGAAACCATCTCCTGCCACATATATTCTGTCCGGGTCTATTTTCCAATATTTCGCTCCGTTGATGGCCCAAAGGATGGCATCGTAACAATCCTCCACTGCTGTAGGGAATTTATATGTGGGAGCCAATCTGTAGTCTATTAAGAGCACCGCTGTTCCCATAGTGTAGGAAAAGTACTTTAACCAAGAGGAGTAGAAATCCATATTGCCATGAAGCCATCCTCCACCATGGCAGAAAATTGTAAGAGGTATGACACCCTTCTCTTCTTTCTGCTTTTGGTTGATCAAAAAGTATGCAGTGACTGTTCCTCCGTCGGATACAGGGATAATAAATGTTGTAGAGGACATATCGTGCCACGTGGTTTTAAGGTATTTATTCCTTATTTTGTTTGGCACAGCCCTGCTGTTAAAATCTTTTATATCATCGGGTGACAAGCTTTCTGGATTGGGATTGAAGAAATATCTATATCCCTGAATGAAAGATTTGTCAGCCCTGTCTTCATTCTTAATTGACATATGTAGATTGTCATTCATAAATTAAGGGTTTGCAATATTATTAAGTAACATAAATCCCTAAGTAATATGAAAAAACCCCGATTAAATGTGACATTTTGTATGATTTCAGCATAACCAATGAAAATCCCTTCCGAAGAAGGGACTCTCTTATATTAGATTCTTTGCCGGATAAATAGGATCGCTTGTAAACTGTATTCCAAGTTTTCGTAGTCCGGCACTGTCTCCAGGTGAAGGAATGTGAGTCATGTGTACTTCCATTCCTTTTAGGCGAGGAAGAGCTTCAAGCGCCTTTCTGCTGTCGCTGTCCTCAGCTGCACTCATAGCCAGGGCGATGAGAGTTTCATCCAGGTTCAAGGAAACACCTTTTCCATTCAGTACGTCCCTCTTCATTGTCGTGACAGAAGAAATGACACTCTTCTGTATCAAGTCTTTTTCTTTGTCGATTCCAGCCATAACCTTCAGTGCATTAAGTATCAAGGCGGAGGATGCATGAAGAACCATAGAGTTGTGGGCTGTGACAATTCTTCCGTCAGGTAGTTCGATGGCTGCGGCACATACGGTTCCATCCTTTCCCTTTCCGCTTTCAATGGCTTTTCCCAGTGCTTCTCTTGCCGGTGCGACGACAGCTCTCATTTCCGGCGTAAGCTGAGCCTTGTCCATGATGGCGTTGATTCTTCCCACTGTTTCGTCATCACATAATCCTGAAGCGTAGTCTGTTTTGATTTTGAAATATCGTCTGATGATCTCTTGTCTTCCAGCTTCTCTGCACACTTCATCATCCGTAATGCCGAAACCACACCTGTTTACACCCATATCTGTAGGTGATTTATAAGGGCACTGGGAGTTATTGATTCTCTCGATTATTTTCTTCAACAGAGGATAAGCTTCCAAGTCTCTATTATAGTTTACAGTAACTTTTCCATATGCCTGCAGGTGGAAGTGGTCTATTAAGTTGACGTCTCCCAAGTCTGCGGTAGCAGCTTCATAAGCTATATTGACAGGATGATCCAGCGGTAGGTTCCAGATAGGGAAAGTCTCAAGTTTCGAGTAGTGTGGAGTCTCTCCCATTCTTGCCTCGTGATACATTTGGTTGAGACATGTAGCTAGTTTGCCGCTTCCTGGCCCCGGTGCGTTTACAACCACCACAGGAGCCTCTACAGGAATGTATTCGTTCTTTCCATATCCCTCTGGGGATACGACGAGATCAATGTTCGACGGATACCCCGGAGTAGCTGAATGTGTGTATACTTTTATTCCCATTCGCTGCAGTTTTTCCTTAAAGAGTACTGCAGAGGCCTGCCCCTCAAAGCGTGTTATTACTACTTTGTCGCATTTGATGTCATATTTTGAGAAGTCGTCGATCATCTTCAAGACATCTGCGTCGTAGCTGATGCCGAAGTCTCCGCGGATTTTTCTTTTCTCTATATCCCCGGCATAAATACAGATGATGATGTCCAAGTGTTCTTTAAGACTCTGAAAGACCTTCATCTTTGCGTTTGGATCGAAACCGGGAAGAACACGGGATGCATGAAGGTCATGAAGTAATTTTCCACCACACTCTATATAGAGTCTTCCCTTGCTTTCGTGGACTCTTTCCAGAATATAACGGGTTTGTTCTTGTATATATTTATCGCTGTCAAAGCCTATTTTTTTCATGATTGCTCCAAAATAATGGGGTCGAAGGTTCGACCCCGAGTGTGAGTTGTCTTCAGATCAAGAGATCTGCAAATGCTTTCAGAACTTCATCTCCCTCACATCCATTAAGTACTTTCTTTGCAAGAACTTTTCCTAACTGTACGCCTTCCTGGTCAAAGGAGTTGATGTTCCACAGGAAACCCTGGAACATGACTTTGTTTTCATAGTGTGCAAGAAGTGCTCCCAAAGCCTGAGGTGTAAGTTTGTCACCATAGATAAGGGAAGATGGTCTGTTTCCTCCAAACTCTTTGTTTGGATTCTCGTCGTTCTTTCCAAGAGCGAAGGCGACTATCTGGGCGGAGAGGTTTGCATTAAGCTTCTTCTGGCTTGTAGAGCCTGCCGTCTCGATATCCATTCCCCTCTGATTTTCCCTGAAACCGATGAACTGCAATGGGATGATGTCTGTTCCCTGGTGAAGGAGCTGGTAGAAAGAGTGCTGGCCGTTGGTACCCGGTTCTCCGAAGATTACAGGACCTGTTACATAGTCGATGGGCTCGCCGTTTCTGTTTACATGCTTTCCGTTTGACTCCATGTCTAGCTGCTGGAGATGTGCAGGGAATCTTGAGAGAGCCTGGGAGTATGGTAGAATGGCGGTGGAAGGGTAGCCAAGTACGTTTCTCATATAGAAGCCGTTCAAGGCATCCATGAGGGCTCCGTTCTTTTTGACACTTGGATTAATAGCCTTAACATCTTCTTCGTGTGCACCCTTTAGTAATTTTTCAAATGTTGAGTATCCGAAGGCAAGGGAGAGCACGACGCCTCCTACTGCACTTGTAGAGGAGTATCTTCCGCCGATATAGTCGTCGATGAAGAAAGAGGCGAGCATAGACGAGTCTTTTGCAAGAGGACTTGTCTTACTTGTTACGGCAACCATGTGCTTTGAAGCGTCAAAGCCCGGAATAGGAGCTTTCTTCAACACGTCCAATACCAAGTCTCTGTTTGTAAGAGTTTCCTGAGTAGTACCGCTTTTTGATACAAGAATGAAGAGTGTACTCTCCAGATTAAGTCTCGAGATGACATCTGATGCATCGTCTGGGTCTACATTTGAAATAAACTCGGCTTTAAGAGTCTTTACTTTGGCTCCTTTCGCCCAGCCTTTGAGGGCGAGATAAAGAGCTCTCGGTCCCAGATCTGATCCTCCGATACCGATCTGACATACTGTCTGGAACTTCTTTCCAGTGGAACCCTTTATGGAACCGTTTCTGACAGCGGTAGAGAACGCCTTGATCTTTTCGTTCTGTTCCTTATAGAAAGCGCCTTTTTCTTCTTCGTCGGCCCAGACTTCTTTATCCAGGACGTTGCCTCTTGTAAGGTGATGGAGAACAAGTCTCTTCTCCCCTGTATTCATTACTTCGCCTCTGAGAATAGCCTTATATTTCTCAATAAGCTCCATCTCGTCTGCAAGCTTTTGGTAATCTTTGATGATTTTTCCATCTACAGGCATTGCCGCCCAGTTATATTTCAGGCCACCGCCTAACTTTATTTCTGACTTTTTCACTCTTTCGGATGTGAGTAGTGTCTTGATATCTTTTTTTTCTTCTTTCAAAAGAACAGAGAAAGCCTCGGCTTTATCTAGATTTTTATACTCCATAGTATTGCATCTCCTTAAGGTAATTCTAAATCAATCTATAGGTTTCCGTCACTCTTTGATTTCAGGAATTCTTGAATTAAATGAATCCAGCAGATCTTCTTTAGTCATACCTTCTCTTAGAATAAGGAAGATGGTGTCATCACCTGCAAGTGTTCCGAGAATCTCGGGTAGACCCAGTACATCGAGAGCGAAGCAGACGCTGTTTGCATGCCCGGGTCGTGTCTTGATAACTCCGAAGTTGCCCGAGAATTCTATGGATAGTATTCCTCTTCTTACATCTTGTATGTAGCTTTTCTCTGACTCGCTGATAAGATCCTTTTCAGGAAGTGCATAATAATATCCGGACCATCCGTCGGATATCTTTCCCACCTTCAACATCTTCAAGTCTCTTGATAGGGTTGCCTGTGTGACGTTATATCCCTCTTTTGCAAGCATTTCTAACAAAGTGTCCTGGTTATCTATTCTATTTGACTTAATAATTTCTTTTACAGCATTTAGCCTGTTGTTTCTCTCTTTCAATGTATATTTCTCCTTTGTTAAATGCATGAATATGCAATCCTTATACATCTTAT
>CAMEXG010000123.1 GCA_945947045.1 uncultured Spirochaetales bacterium
GGAGCTTCACCCTTGGGACCCTTGCAGTTATGTAGCATCTGTACTGGAAGAAGTTCAGGTGCCTCCAAGTCCTCTCCCTCGTATCGTGTACAGGGTAACAGTCCCCGGAATCTCCATATTGGAACTTTGTTCCTTCTGTGAAGTCTATCTCTATCCTCATCTCCAGCCTTTCAGGATTCTTGGAGGATGGTACCATCTCAAGGCTCTTTATGAACCATGGCTCCCTGATGCCTAGAGCCATAGAGAATACTTGCTGGAAATGAGGATCGATCATATTGCTGCTCCTATGAAATTGATGTCTAACTGATTATATCATAGGAATGGGAATACTTTCTCTATCTATACTTTAACCCACTATAGCGAAAGGCCATGATTTTCTACTTATCTCTATAAAAACTTAGATTTGATTGGAACGGGTAACGCAAATTAAGAATAAAAAAGTATTGCCTTTTTGAAAAAATGCTTTATATTTATCCTGCAACTGTTAAAAAGAAACCAGGAGGTAGGATATGAGAAGTTTTTCAACAAGCATCAATCATATGAAAAAGTCCTTTATCACCTGTGCTTCAGAACGCCATCCGGGAGAGAATAATATCGTCTTCTGACAATCATCCTATTTTATAAATATTCCTTAGGGGTTTGGTCTGGGTTTTTGTGCCCATGCCAAAGTGGTTTCGATGTATCCAAGGGGGTATTGCCCCTACAGGAGGAAATTTATGTCAAAACTAACGAAGGATGTGGGGGACTACTGTCTCTCACATATCAGAGACAACGAACTTGTGATAATACCGGAAAGCCATGACACAGGTTTCGACGAGTATATCTCGATGAAGACTGAAGGCGTCTACAATACGCTGTCGACAAGAAAGAGGCTGAATGAGTGTCATCTGGAGCTTTCTTTTCCCAAGCCAGGGGCTAAACCTGTTGAATTTGCTTCCTTCTATGATGCTCCATTCCATTTTGCAAAGGACAGGAGGTTCCAAGGTCTTCTGGCAATAGATGTCACGCCTTATATATCAAAGTACAACTCGGAGGAGTTTGGATCCTTAGTCACTTATCTGAAGGAAGACATGGTGGATGTTACAGTACTTTTTGTTGTATCTACCGATTCCTTTCAAAAGGCAAAGGGAATCTCAGAGAAACTGATGGCGGAGATGGATGCCGTCACACTGTATCTCCCGCTCCCTACAAAAGAAAGGCTCATGTCATATATCAAGGAGAATATGCAGGGGATAAAGGACTTTGAAGAGAAGAGAGATGAGATATTGGTGGCTATTGCCGGCTCCGGGTTTGAAGTTGTAGAGGGTATAAGAAAAGCCCTCAGAAACAAGACTTTCGTTCCTGAGAAAAAGGGAAGGAAGGAAAGAGTCGCCTCTTTCGGATATTGAGGGGAAGGTTATGGGAATATATAAGTTTTCTAATACAGTGGACATTTCGTCTTCACGCTTTGCAACTGACGAAGAGTTCTCAAAGGCTTCTATCGTGGTGGATGAAGATATTCTCCACCCAAAGGAAGCTGGTGTTGTGATGATGGATATGGGGAATAGAAAAGTGGCCATGGGTACTGAAGAGCTCCATTCTTTCGTA
Source organism: uncultured Spirochaetales bacterium (assembly GCA_945947045.1). Lineage (GTDB taxonomy): Bacteria > Spirochaetota > Spirochaetia > Sphaerochaetales > Sphaerochaetaceae > Ornithospirochaeta. The sequence goes on from CAMEXG010000123.1 coordinate 1,588, forward strand.
ATTGGAGAGAGTGGTTGTGGAAAGACAAGAAGAATAGTCATCCCCACAGTCGATATGGTCTCTAGATGTGGAAAGGAATCGATGGTGATTGCTGATCCTAAGGGTGAGATATACAAGGCGACTGCGGAAACTTTGAAAAACCGTGGATATACTGTGTATTCCATCGATTTTACCGATCCTTTCTCCAGTAACAGATGGAATCCATTGGGCGTGACTGCGAAAAGCTATGGAAAAGGAGGGAGAGCGGAGGCCAAGGGAAGAAACCTGTTAAGGGAGATGATAGAGGTTATGAAGGCCTCTATACACAGTGAAAGAGACAGATTCTGGGAGGAGCAGGCAGGAAAGCTCATATATGGATTATGCCTTTTGATATTGAAGCAGGGAAAACCTGAGGATCTTACATTTAGAAACGTCTCTTATAACCTGAAGCACATTCTCTCCAACAATGAACTTTTCGAGGAGTATTACAGAGAGATGCCCAGTGATTCTGATGAGAAGGAGTATCTTACCTCAATATGCCCAGGCATGGATGAAAGGACTACTTTCAGTGTGAAGACTACAGCAGAAGGTATGCTGGACTCTTTCTGTCAGGATGAGATTCTTCTCTCCCTTTTCGACTCTTCTGATTTCGATATCACGAAGTTGGGAAGAGAGAATACAGCCCTCTTCCTTATACTCTCCGACTCTTCGAAGAACGTGTATCCTATAGCGACTATACTGATCAAGGAACTTTATACTCTTCTTTTGGATGAAGCGGACTCCCGAGATGACAACAAGCTTAAGGTTCCTGTATTCTTCATCCTTGATGAGTTTGCCAACTTCACAAAGCTTCCTGATGTAGACAGTATGCTTACTGCTGCAAGGAGTAGGGGAATAAGATTTATGCTTGTCTGTCAGAGCATGCTTCAGCTTCACGAAAGATATGGAAGCTATGCCGCCGAGATTCTTATGTCAAACTGCAGGATATGGATATACATGAATTCCAGGGATATAAATTTTCTTGAAAGGCTCTCTACTTTGATGGGTGAAGTTAAGACGAAGTATACAGGGGAAAAGGAGAGGCTTATTGGAATAAGTGAACTACAGCATCTGGATAAAGGTGAAGTAATAGTACTGAATGACAGGTGCTATCCAATGAGAGGTTATCTAAAGGATTATTCGGAGTATTGCAGATTAGATAAGGCTCCCAAAGGAAAAGCATCTCCGAAGTCTAGGGAAATCATTCCCAGTCGCTATACTATAGACCTGCTTGAAGTTTGGCAAATGAGGAAGCGTGAAGAGGAGAAAGTTGAGGAGTATTACGACCTTGACAACGATGACAAAGCGAACATGGGTGATTTCATAAATAAGCTGAACGCTATGAATGACAATTATGGTTTATGTGTAATGCCGGATCTCAGCTTAATCGAGTCTAATGAAGAAGATATTCCCTTCTAATGTGGAACGAGGAAAATGAAATGGAAAAGATAAGTAACGATGTATTTAGAATAGAGAACGAGAGAATTATATATATAAACGGTCCTGTTACAGATGCGATGAGTCTGGAGTTCAACATGATGCTTCTCTCTATGGAAGCAGAGTCTCCAAATGAAGATATATCCATATATATCAATAGTCCTGGGGGGAGCATTACTGCAGGACTCTCCATGGTTGATACCATGAACCTAATTACTCCTGATGTCTCGACTATTGCCGTAGGGCTTGCTGCAAGTATGGGAGCCATAATCCTTATGAGTGGAGAGAAGGGAAAGAGAAAGATACTTCCCCACTCAAAGGTCTTGATTCATCAACCGTTGCAGGGTTTTGGTTCAGGGATGATCAAAGCTTCCGACTTGGAGAACATGACGGCAAATTTTCTGCGTACTAGGGATGAGATATATGCCTTGATCAAAGAATGTACAGGTCAGCCATTGGAACGTATAGCATCCGACTGCAACAAGGATTTTGAGATGGATGCAAAGGAAGCCTTGGAGTATGGGATTGTGGATGAAATAGTCTCGAGGCATTCAGAGAGATAGGAGTTTTGTATTCAATGTAGAATGAATATGAAATAAAGATATGATTGGCCATCCTGAAAACTCCAAGAGATAGTGGTTTTTTTTCTGCTATGAACCTTCGGTGGATGAAGATCTGAATGAAAAGCTGTAGGATAAATAAACACTTTCTCCCGATAACCAATATGATTGTCGGGAGAGTTGTTTTGTGTCTGTTATTCCACTTTTTATACTTCAGTAATGTCTGTGTCTTTATTGTGATGAGCCATCATTTCTTCTCACTTTTCCTTTATTGCTCTTGAATAAGTGGTGCTTGTCTTCTCATCTTTAAGTGTCAGAGTACCATAGATATACTACAGTGTTTTCCCTTTTGCTGTAGTTTGACATCATGTCAGAGTCTGATACATGAAACAGCAAATAGCGTTATCAGAGAGATGATAAAAAGGAATAAAGTATATTTTCTAAGTATTTGGTCTCCTATTCAGAGTCGTTATCTGGGTAGAATAGTCTCTCCCAATAGAAATCTGTCTCCGTATAGTAGTCATCGATTGTATCACATCTTTGATCTAAGTTTATAATGCATGTCTCTATGCTGGATATTACGGTATCCAATGCCTCTCTACGGCTCTCTTCTAGTTTATCGTCTTTGTATAGAGGTAAAACATTGGAGTTATGTAACAGTCGAATCACTGCAGTCAGGTTTGGAGAGAAGAATCCTACATCATTGTTTCTCGAATATGCTAATAGGCTATACACTTGTTCCCATATTGCATGTGCTATGGATCTTACTTGTACCACCTGAAAGAACAAACAGACTTGCTCTCTTCAATGGTTTAGATTAGAGATGTAAAACATTGAAGGAACGGCCCTCGATAATGTATCTTCTTTAATTAATATACTTAGTTCCACAATCGGATTAAGAGTTTTTTTGATGTCTTCAACAGGGATATCATATTAACTAAGTTCGTACAAATCTCTGTGACTCCGGCACATGCTATTCTCTCAACAAGAAAGGATATGAGTTCAAGCCTGTAAATCTGACGATTCAGCTTATCAAACAGTATTGGCCTAAAAAATTGGAAGGAATTCAAAGGATTTGCATACCTCGATGAATATAACATCATAACTTCTTTCTTCCTAGCTGCAACTATGGGTAATCGGCTAGTCCATCCAGTCTGTTAGAGCATTTGAAATTGTGATATAAAAACATAGCACACATTTTTTATAGTACAATATAATCACAAAAAGGAAGGATGAGATATGGGTAAGCTGAAACAAGGGGTAAAAGCAGACATAGCTTACCCAAATAATCAATATATTGGAAGAAGTTATATCGACGATGTTATTTTAAGGCAATTAAATAAAATAGATGAAGAAATAACAAACAAATCTGATGAAATAAGTAAGCATATTATTAATATCTATGGCGAAGCAGGTGTCGGAAAAACGACAACACAAAAACATATAATAGAAAGCTTGGTAAATAGTGAAAATAATTACAGGAAAGGCAGGGGGATTCCAATAAAATATCTTTTTTTTGACTTGAAGCGTGAATGCTTAGATAAATATTCCTTTATCATACGTGTTATTGAGTGTTTAAGAAGTAAATACTCTATGAATGATTTTATCTGTACTACTTGTGCACTTTATAAACTAAGCAAATCTACGGGAAAGGAATTTAATATAGATCTATTATCTCAGATAAATGAACAGATTAATAAAAAAGCAACAAAAGTAGCTTTAAGAACTGCTGAATCAGTTAAATGGCTTTCAAATTTTTTGGAGATAGGCGGAATAATTCTTTCATCTGATAATAAATCAAACAAAGAAATATATGATGCTTTTGAAAAGAGAGCAGAAATAACTGATGGTGAAAGCTTTAATATTGTCAGAAGCATAATAAGATCAGACATCAATGCAATTGATGATAATATTATGCTCTATTTTATTCAGGATTTAAGATTGATGATAGAAAAACTAAGAGCACCTATTATTTTTTGCATAGAATCCTTTGATATTCAAACTGCTGGTACATCTCTTTGGGATTTTGAAGTATATATTCGAGAATTAGTAGAAGAACTTTCACATATTCTATGGATCATTTCTAGTAGGGATTGTTTTTCTGAATTTTTTCCTGGATGGAAAAAAACATCAATAATCAACATAGAACTTCATCCTTTTACTGAAACTTTAACGAAAGAATACGTTATGAAAGCTAACCTTCCAATTGAGATTTCAGAACTATTTTATAAATTGTCAAAGGGAAATCCTCGCCGATTAAGACAATTGCATATAAAATATTTAGAGCTTAAGGAAAGAAATGACAACTATTTGGATGAAAACAACTATTAAAAGGTATTTGATATCTAAAAAATGTAACTACTCAGTCATGCCTCGTATAACATGAAACTTTTCAGAAATCTATGTTTTCTCGGAAGAATGCTTGCTAAATGTTGTCATTTTCTATAATTCCTTACTAGATCAGAAAATAAACACATTATTTTTCATTTTCCGATTGATCAAAACCTCTTTT
>CAMEXG010000124.1 GCA_945947045.1 uncultured Spirochaetales bacterium
CCATTCTGATGCTAAATGTGGATTGTGACATATAAATACCTCCGTTACTATTAATATAATACACCAATTTGATTCTTATATCAATTTATTTTAACCTATTAGGTTAGTTTAGGTTTGTTTATACTATTATATTTGATGTTCTGTTCGTAAACTTGCTATTTTGACTATTGCTTACTTCTGACCCAATAATCTATTACACCTTTGCCGTTGGCTAGCGGTTTTCAGAACTGTACCGCATTGGACTCGTACAACCAATTTAATACTTATGCAGAGAAAACACACAGAAAAATAGCACTTATGCCATAGACATTCTCAGTGATTACGTTCTTTTATATGTAGTACCAAAGAAGAATCATTTTACTAGGACTAGACTTATTACCACCAAGTTATAATCCGTGTAGTGCTAACCAAAAAAGCTCAAAAAGAAAATAATTATAGATTCCAATCTAATATATTTATTATAAATCTTTATTTTAAATATATTTACACTCATTTATTAATGATCTTATATAAGGGATATAACGCAAATCCCCATATAACAAAAAAGGCCTACAGCAATAATGCCATAGACCTTTCTCTCTTTTTTTATGCTCAACCGGTACTTCCATTCTTGGAAAACTCCATTAGTGCGCTGTCCACTATCTTTCGCTTTGTAATCTGGTTCTTTTCTTCTCTTTTCATATCGAATATTAAATAAACCATTCGGTCGATAATATTGAATATATAGACAAGAAATCAAAGCGACAGAAGAGAAGAATATAGATTCTTTCTATCAAATTCGGGCGTCAGAAGGAATGTCTTCATACCTACCCCTCTGGCTCCCTCCAGGTTTTCCTCCATATCATCGATCATTACAGCGTCCTCTGCCTCATATCCTTCTTTTTCCAGAATATATTTATAGAAGGAGGAGAATGGCTTGGACAAAGCCATCTCCTGGGAGGCATAAGAAGCATCAAAGAGCTTATCCCAGCCTTGGGCCTTAATGAATCGCCAGTGTGGAGTACAGTTATTTGTACCTGTCACCACCCTGTTTCCATCCTCTCTCAGCCTTGAAATGGTCTCTGCAACATCCTTATTCAATGTGGGATCGAAATACTCATAGAACGGATCACCTTCAATCTTTATTCCAAAGTACTTCTCGAGATGGGAGTAGAAAGCTTCGACAGACATGGTTCCATCCATTATGGGCCATATATATTCCTTATATGTTCTATAGAATTCCCTCTCATCCACTTTGATTGTATTGAGCCACTTCTTTCTGAAGTCCACATTATCCAATGTGACTCCTCCAAGATCAAATACATAGAGCCTTTTTCCATTATCCTTTTCTGGAATCATAGACAGCTGCTCCTCCCAAGAAATACTTACTCATACTGAAGAACAGGATGAACATAGGAATAGACGCCAATAGGGCGCAGGCCATCAAGGCTCCTTCATCCGTCTGTTTCTCTTCTGCAAACTTTGAAATATAGAGAGGAATAGTCTTCATCTTCTCTGCCTGTGAGCACAATAGAGGCCACAAAAGGTTATCCCACTGGTTTCTGAAAGAGAGGATTGCCAGGGTTGCGATGACAGGTGTGGAGTTTGGAAGGACAATCCTGGAGTATATTCCAAACTCTCCCATGCCATCGACTCTTGCAGCATCCAGGTATTCAGTAGGGAATGTAATGAGATACTGTCTCATCTGGAATACTCCGAAGGCACTTACCAAGAATGGAATGATCAGGCCTGGAATAGTGTTGATGATCTTCATCTTTGTAGCAACAAGATAGAGGGGAATCATGATTGCTTCAAAAGGAATCATCATTGTACTCATAATCGCCATGAATACTGCCTTCTGTCCCTTGAACTTGTACTTTGCAAGTCCAAAGCCACAAAGAGACGCCAGGAATACTGTGGTCATGGCACAGACTGTGGCTACAATAAGGGAGTTGAAGAGATTACGGAAGAATATGTTGTCTCCATGGTTTCCCACTATTGCCTTCTGGAAGTTTGTGAAGAAAGTACGGGTTGAAGTCGTGAAATACTTGGATGATGGAATCCAGGTATATGGCATACTCATTATCTGCTTGGCATCCATAAATGCAGCCGTCAACATAAAGATAAGCGGCAATATACAGAAGACCAATACTATCGTCAAAAAGACATAACTCAGGACTTCCCCGACACTGATTTTACCTACAAATTGGTTTTTCATGGCCTATCTCCTTAATAATCCACATCGTCGCCGCTCTGGAACTTGAACTGCAGTGCAGTAAATACCAGCATGATAAGGAAAAGGACGATGCTCATGGCGCTTGCCCTACCCAGATATCCATTGTTTACACCTGTGAAGTAAATGTTCATGGTTATGACATCGATAGGTGCTCTTGCAGTTCCTCCCTGTACGAACATGTACTGGGTGGAGAATGTCTTGAGACACTGAAGCATTGCCATAATGGATACCAAGACCACAGTAGGCTTCAATAAAGGCAGAGTAATGTGCCAGAAAGAGTGCCAACGACTGGATCCATCCACCAGGGCCGCTTCATATAGCGTCGATGGAATGGAAGCCAATCCAGTTATGAAGAGGATAGTAAAGTATCCGATGTATTTCCAGAAATAGACTATCATCGTTGAGATCTGCAGCATTGTGTTGCTTGTCAACCACTGGTAGTCCCTGCCACTTGTCATCATCAGGAAGTTTGACATCTGGTTTACAAGACCTGTAGGCTGGAAAAGGATCATCCAGATCGTGGCTGCAACTACACTTGATAGTACTGCAGGAGTATAGAAACAGAGTTCATAGAATTTGGAGTGTCCTGGTTTTCTCAACTGAGAAAGAAGGACTGCTACAAATAAAGATACAACCACCATTGGAATAAATGTACCTATGGTGAATTCCAAGGTTGCACGAAGGGAATTGAGGAGCGAATAACCTCCATTTCCCTTTGTAAAAATATAGATATAGTTCTCAAGACCAACAAAGCTAAAGTTTCTGCTTATGGCTTTACGGTTGGTCAAGCTTGTAATAAAGGCACTTATTATGGGGTAAAATGCAAAGATTGCGAAAAATACCAAGCAAGGTATTGTAAATGCAAAACCCCATCTTGCCTGGCGTCTTTCAATGCTGTATTTTTTTGTTTTTTTCATTCTTTAATCCAAAAAAAGTTATTGAAAATGCCTTGGGTCCTTAAGATCCAAGGCATTTGAGTTGGATCCTCAGTCTTCAAGGATTTCCATTACAGCTGTCTGGAGTGTCTTGTATGCATCCTTTGGTTCTACGCCCTGGAGCATAACACTCTTGATTGCTGTGTTGATTGCGCTCTGAATAGCTGTTGCACCCTTCTTGTAGTAGACAATGTGAGATCTTGCGAAGTCTCCTGAGAATACGTCTGAGTATGGCATATTCTTATATGTTTCACTGTTCATGAGTGCATTTGTAGGCTGGATAAGTCCAACATTTGTAAGATACTCTTCAGCATGTCCTTCTGTAAGGAGGAAGTACTTGATGATATCCCAAGCGACCTTCTGCTCTTCCTTGGAAGCATCGGCGTTGACCATGTAGAAGTGGCCATAGTAGCAGCCTGCAACATCATTGACAGCATCTTCGAATACTGGATATGGAACAACCATCCACTCTCCACTGTTGTAGAAGTCTGGGTTGTCGGAAAGGATTCTTGCTTCCTGATAGAGACCGGTATTAGCCATAGCAATATCGTTGTTGTCTTTGTTGAAAAGCTTTCTTGCAGCTGTGAGGGTCGGGTTACCAAGGTTATTTCCTGATGGTCCCCATTCCTTCATGAACTGAAGGGCCTTTACCCATGCTTCTTCGTTTACACAGCCCTTCTCTGCATCAAGAGAACCACCAAGCTGCTCTACCATTGGAACGAAGTATGTAAGCTCGTAGGAATATCTGAAATCGAAACCACGGCGTGTGATGATGTCTCCATCTCTGACGACGATCTTCTTGCTGACTTCAACCATTTCTTCCCATGTCTTAGGATAATCTGTCTCTGGATCCAAGCCTGCATCCCTGAATACCTTCTTGTTGAGGAAGATGGACCAGTTTGTGGTCTCAAGAGGAAGACCATATACATCTCCGTCATAAACCACAGCATCGATCATGCCGTCGGCATAACTGGAAATAAGATCCTTTGCATTATCAAAACCAAGAGTCTTGTAATCTGCTGGAGCAACTCTTCCTGCTTCGATGTACTGGTATTCGTTTTCAATAGGCAGGTTGAAGAATGTAGGTCCCTGTCCTGCAGCGAAAGCTGTCTGGATCAGTTCCCTTAGTTTTTCTGCACTCTGACGTGTGACGTTGATGGTTACGTTTGGATGCTGAGCTGTATATTCAGCAATATACTTCTCTTCCAAAGCCTGTCTTGCTGCGTCTTCATGTGTCCAGAATTCAATTGTAATAGGTTTGCTGTCATCAACAGCTGTCTCGGATCCACCCTGTGCAAAGAGTGGAAGCACCATAAGTGCCAAAGCACAAAGTGCCACCAAAAGTTTTTTCATATTAGTTCCTCCCTTTTGAACTAAAACTATTGTTACTCATTATTTCATAAAATCAACTGAAAAAATATCGGAAAAGTTATACTTAATGCGTTTTTTGTCCATTTTATGAGGTTTTTTGTGAAGAAACTCAATATTTTCAACATTATCTTTACTAAATATTATTTTTTAAGATATAGGAATCATGTCTACCAACAATTGATAGCTTTAGTCTGAAAGTATTGCAATGACTTAATACCCCAAGTAAGTTATACTTATTCAAAATCTGTAGTCTTTATACTTCTTTACCGTTTACTCTCACATTCCTTATTACATAAGAAGAAATATTCTGCAGTTCCAGTTTATCTCTTAGAGCACTTCTCTCTTCTTCATATGCATCATGTCTACTAAGCATCTTTATGTTCTTTGCAGTCTCTATTGATATATTCTCCAGCACTAAATCTTTGATCACTGTAAGAGGAGGATCGGCAAGAATCATACCTGGCGCCATTACATCCTTTGCAACGACGTTTCTTACAGTTAGGTTCTCGATTAGAGATGGCTTATCATCACCATAGACTTCATCTTGTCGACTTATCCAAGGTCTGATGGCAAAGACTATTCCCGATGTCATTTCTATGTTTTCAAAGAGAATGTTCTTAAAGCTCTGGTTGGTATCACCACGGAACTTGAATCTTACTACTTGGTTTTCGCCATTTACTTGAAGGTTCCTGATAGTAACGTTTTCAACAAGGCATGCTTCACTGCCAAATGTAACGGCACCATGGCCAAAGCCAATGACACAGTCTTCAATGAGAATATTCTTTGTAGGCTTATTCTTTATATGAGCATCAGGGCCTTTTCCACCCTTTATACAGATACAGTCATCGTCAACTTCAAAGTAACTTTCTCTTAATACAACATTTTCACATGCATCTATGTCTATTCCATCTGTACTGGCCGCTCTTATTTCTCCTTCGTGCGGAGAGGATACATGAATGTTTCTAACAGTTACATTATAGGAGTCATATATGTGAAGGTTCCAAAATCCTGAGTTTTTGAGATGTATTCCTTCAATAGTGAAATCAGAGCAGTGTCTTATATAGAATAAACGTGGACGAGGAACATTCTTATTAACAAAAGGCAGACCCTTCCTTATTGCATCGTCTCTTTCCTCCCAGAACTTCTTGTAGTATGGGATGCCGTTCCCATCAACTGTTCCCTTTCCCTTTATTGTAAAATCAGAGATAGAGTCTATATTGATCAATGCGTCTGGCCATACTTCTTCGTGGCCTTCGAAACGTGTCTCTACCATCGGATAATCTGTGATGACGGAGGAGCCTAAGAGAGTTCCATCTATCTGAAGGTTTACTCCTTTCTTTAAGTATATTGCTCCAGAAAGAAATGTCCCTTCTGGAATAACGACTGTAGAGTTATTATGTAAGCTTGCTTCATCTATTGCTTTCTGAATGAAAGAAGTATTAAGCGTCACACCATCAGAGATGGCTCCATAGTCTATAATATTGTATTCCATATCCTCTTTTTCCTTTATTGTAAAATCAGACAGAGAGTCTATATTGATCAATGCGTCTGGCCATACTTCTTCGTGGCCTTCGAAACGT
>CAMEXG010000125.1 GCA_945947045.1 uncultured Spirochaetales bacterium
TGATACCATCTCAACATGGTTACCAGAGAGGAGCTTTTTCGAGAAACAGAAGAGAGAATAGAGGACACCACTGAAGTCCTCAGATCTTTTTTTCATGATTTAGGAGAAGCTGTATATAAAGACCAATCTGTATTACCGATATCTATGGGCGTTTCTCTGTTGGAGGAAGTGAAGAAATCAGAGAATGAGATGAACCAGGCCTTTGTCTCCAGAGAAGAGGACAAAGAGTTCATAACCCAATTCGACGAGATAAAAGAAAGAAAGACAATAGTAGATGATGAGATGGAAAACCTCAGGGAGGAAGAGAGGGAGCTCAGACTTAGAATAGGTGCTCTTATTTATGAGCAGTGTTCTTTAGGACTCCTGGACAGAGATCGGTTTTCCTCTGTATATGCGGATTCGGACGAAGAGAAGAAACTCTCGGAAAAAGCTGAAGGTAAGTCTATTATTTCCCGTCTCTCTTCTCGTAGTGCACTCTCTAGGCTTAAGCGTAGTGATAACGCCAGATATCTGGATTACAGCAGCCTGGTGGATGTGGAAGAGAATGCAGTCTCTCTCAGCGGAGGTAATGCTGTAACCCTGGTGAAGAAACTGGAAGAGATAAAAGAAAAGAGATCTATTCTATTTCAAGAAAAGGAAGACAAAGAGTATTTTCTATCTCAAAACATATCTAGGCGTAGACTTCTTGAAAAGGGCGGAGTAGAGAAAGACGATGAGAGAGTAGAAGACAGCCAAGTCGCCTATAAAGAGGCTCTGATCAATTACGGGAATTACCTATATGACAGAGGCGGCAGCTGGATAGGAGAGACTACACCCTCCGAAGTATTGGATATTCTTCAGAAAATCATCGAGATACAGAATGAATATAGAGAGCTGAATGAGAGAAAACAGAGACTCCAAAAGGAAGCCAAGGCCGACGACTACAAGGCTCTCATTGAAGAAGAGAAGGAAAAGATAAAGATTCTCTTGGGAGAGAGAGAAAAGATCGATATGCAGATAGAAGATATCGAGAAAGAGATAAAAAGGCTCGAGAGTCTTGTAGACAGGTTAGTGAAGTGAAGAGAAAGGGCAGGGGGAGATGAACTCCATCTCTTCATTTGTCTTCGGGTGTCTGAAAACAATAGACTCTGCGTGTAGCATCAACCTCTCCCCCTCTTTCTGGTGACCGTAGAGGTTATCGCCGACAATAGGGTGCCTTAGTCCTTCCGATGCATGAACTCTCAGTTGGTGTGTCCTTCCTGTATGGGGAAAAAAGCGTACAAGAGTAAAGCGTTCTTCAGGCGTTGTTATTACTTTTATTCTCTCCCAGTGTGTTATTGCTCTCTTTCCCATTTCCCAGTCCACAATTTGCCTTGGCCTATGGTCCGTGTCCAGTCTCATAGGCATGTCTATGTCTCCACTTTCTTCTTCGATTACTCCCTCAAGTAGTGCTACATAACTCTTTCTGACACTTCTTTCTTCAAATTGCATCATTAAGTTCTTTACGCTCTCCCTGTCGAAGGCAAGCACAAGAAGCCCCGATGTATCCATATCGAGTCTATGGACATGACATACTTCCGGAGTAGAAGGAAAGAGAGTATGGAAACGATGAGAGACACTGTCACGCTTTTCTATTCCTCTACCTGGAACGCTAAGCATTCCGGCTCTTTTATCCACGACTGCTATAGACTGGTCAGCGTAGAGGTACTTGAGTCCAAGCATCTCTTCCATCAAGGCGCCACAGCGCTCTTCACAAGGAGGAAAAAACTCTGTCGGAGCACTTTCCTTTGACCACTTGAATTCAGCAAGCCCCTTTATTTCCCATCCCTTTCTAAGTGCTGTGTTGATTAGCTTTAGACCTGCACACTCTCCTGTGCCGGTCCTAGGGCGGGGAGGTAAGCCTTGAATCTTTCCTCCATCCCACTTGGAGAAGACAAATATTTCATTTAACTTCTCTTGTGCCTCGGCACTTAGTTTTCTTCTTTCTTCTTTTAAATCTTCTCTTCCATCTTTTTCGATCAAGTCTGTCAGACGATGTATTTCTTTGTCATAAGGATCAAATGTAGCGTGAAAAAGAGAGAGGGAAAAGCAAGGCTTGACCCATCCTGGGATATCATAAATTCCGCTCATCGCCCCGGAAAAGCCATAGAGGAGTTTTCTTTCTCCTCCCTTTGTCTCAAGAATCATTACACCTATCATAGCTCCCTCTCTTAAGAGAGAAAGAGGATAGAGCGATGGATCTGGAGGAAATGAAACACTTTTGTTTTCCATAAGTGTCTTATGGAGAATTGTGGCTTCATTTTTTGCTTCCTCTGTAAAAAGAAAAGAAATCATAGTTAAATTATGTATTTAGCGTAATTTTCATTCAAGGTCATCTTGATGTTTTCTCTCATTCTTGGTAAATCACCTTTCTTGGTGAGGTTGTAATGGAAAAGGGGAATATATATAAGAGAATCTTAATGATGCTCATTGGTAACGTAATATTGGGAACGGGCGCAGGTATGCTTAGGGCTGCTGATTTCGGTGTAGATCCTTATCAGTGCTTCGTGCTTGGAATCGACAAAGCCTTAAAGCTGGGTTATGGCACAACCTTTGTAATAGTAAATGCAGTGTTTTTGGTTTTGATGTTGGTACTTGCAAGAAAGATGCTTAACGTAGGAACACTTGTGAATATGTTCTTCCTGGGATATATCATTGACTTTTCATACTCTATGTGTATGAAGATCACTTCTTCTCCATCATTCTTTGTAAGAGTAGTCTACTTTATAGTTTCCATTCTTCTCATCACTTTCTCCTCTGCCGTTATTTATACAGCTGATATGGGTGTTTCAACATACGACTGGATAGCTTTGAAGACAGCTGAAGTTCAGAAGAAGGTGTCGTTTAAGTGGTGCAGGGTAGGAACAGACCTAATATGTGTAATAATAGGACTGGTCTTCTCTATTATTCCTGGAATCGGAACTATAGTTACAGCCTTCCTTCTGGGCCCGCTTGTTTCTTTCTTCAGAACCTATTGTTCCGAGCCATTCTTATATGGACGAAATAAAGAGACACAATAAAAGCAAGAATTATTACTTGCCTCTGTTATATCAAATGATTAACTTACATTTAATTTAGTGTTTGAGGAAGATAATGACAGAGAAGATACTCATTTGTCTCATTGCAGGAGTAGGAGCAGGTTTTGGTACAGGATTAGCGGGGCTTTCGGCAGCAGCAGTAATCTCTCCCATGCTTATTACATTTCTTGGTGTTAATCCTTATGAAGCCGTAGGTATAGCTCTGGCTTCCGATGTTCTTGCATCCGCCGCATCTGCTTATACATATGGAAAGAATAAGAATATAGATATAAAGAATGGAGTGGTGATGCTTATTTCTGTTCTTGTATTTACTCTTTTGGGCAGTTATTTGGCATCATTCCTACCTCAAGCCACAATGGGTGGATTCTCGATGTTTATGACACTCTTTGTAGGTCTTAAGTTTATCTTCCGACCGGTATTGGAGGCGAAGGCAAGTAACAAAGAGAGAACTAGGACAAAAGCAATTATCCAATCTATTGTCTCTGGAGCTGTAATCGGTATGATCTGCGGTGTCGTTGGTGCCGGTGGCGGCATGATGATGCTTATGATACTTGTCAGCGTCCTTGGATACGAGTTGAAGAGCGCCGTTGGTACAAGTGTTTTTATTATGACATTTACAGCACTCACCGGCTCCGTCTCCCATTTTGCAATCGGTGGCGGCATCTCTGATATCTCGATTCTGTTTTTCTGTGTCACCTTTACTCTTATTGCGGCTCTTCTTACTTCCAAGTTTGCTAATAAGGCATCGGAGAAGACAATGAACAGAGCTCTGGGTATAGGTCTCACTATACTTGGTATCGTTATGATAGTGATGAACTTCTTCGCCTAAGGTAGGAACTACTTCAAGTATCACTTGAGTCAAGTAATACTTGATGTTTTTTTCTCTACAGACCAAGTAACATGAACCCATGATTTCACTTCCAAAGGGCCCTGGAAAGAAAGAAGGAGTATTTATGTTCGACACATTAAAAGTTGCAAAAAGAATCAGAGACGGAAGAAACGCAAAGAATATGACCCAGATGGAACTTGCAGATAAACTGGGAGTTAGTTTCCAGGCTGTCTCCAACTGGGAGAGAGGGGCCTCTATGCCTGATATCAGCAAACTTTCTGATCTCTCTGAAATACTATCCATTAGTATAAGTGAGCTCTTGGGATCCGAAGATAAGAGTAGTATTAGTGTAGAAAAGGTTATCGAGAATGAAGATCTGGAGATATCTGAATTAATCGATGTGGCTCCAATTATCCCTCCGAAAACGATAGAAGAGACTGTGAAAGAGAAGAAGAATAAAGTCAAGGTGGACGAGTTGGTTTCTCTTGCACCATTTCTTTCTTCAAAAGCACTGTCTGAGTTAGTGGAAGACTTGGAAGTAGATAATGTTTCTTCACTTGTTGCTCTTGCACCATTTCTTGAGGAGGAGATGCTTTCAGCCTTACTCGATAAGCATCAAATAACTGATTCAAAGGACTTGGTGGCCTTTGCTCCTTTCTTAGATGAAGATGATTTGTCAGAGATAGTTATGAATTCTCTTGAAAAAGGTTGCGAATGCAATATAAAGGCCCTGTCTCCTTTCTTGAGTGAAGAGTGTTTGGAAGAATATGTGATGAAAGCTATTTCTTCTCCCTCTTTCTCTTTTTCTTCTATAGAAGGAGTACTCCCTCATCTTGATAGCCCTGTGGTATCGTCGATATTCACCGCACTCCTAGAAAAAGGGGAGAAAGATAACCTCGTTTCTCTTGCTCCATTTATGGATGGCGATGACTTGGAAGGTGTGATTTCTAATGCAATAGATAAACACCAAATGGAAATGAAAGATATTATGGAGTTTGCACCTTTCTTGGATAGTGATGACTTAGGCTTATTGATAAAGAAAGCAATCAAGAGAGGATAAAAAATCAAAAAAGATAAGTATTAGCAGAGGCTGTTGAACTTATTTTTAGCAGCCTTTTCGCTTTCTCTATCATTTCACTTTGTTCCTTTTGTTAGTTAAATTATCTTCGAGAGAAAAAAGGATGCTATATATCAACAACGCAAATGCCATCGACTATCTAAAGTGGAGAGGAGATTTATCCTTTGATAGTTCCCCTTTCAATGAAGTGGATATGTTTATTCTTTCCCAAATATCTACAGCAGATTTCATAGGGAAAATCCCTAGGGATGGGGAGATGAAGCTTTGTGATGCCTTTGAAGAGTTCTTCAAAATCTATAATTTAAATGACAGTCTTGGTGTCTTGCAGTCCCAATATGTCATGAATATGTACAATATTATAAAAGACACGGCGAGATACAAAGATCTGTTACTCCGACACCAGGTTATTATTAATAACAAGGAAAATGAAGAGCAGTTCAGTGCAATTACTATTGTTATTCCTGATGGATCTATTTGTGTCAGTTTCAGAGGAACCGATGACACTATAATCGGTTGGAAAGAAGACTGTAATCTCTCCGTGTATGAGACAGTTCCAGCCCAGAAGGATGCTGTAGATTACTTAGAGTCTGAATTCCTCTTTGATAATACATCCAAGATTAGAATATGTGGACACTCAAAGGGTGGAAACTTGGCAGTATATTCAGCTGTCTCTGCCCCGAAAGAAATAAGAGACAGAATCATAAATGTCTATAGCTTCGACGGTCCTGGATTCCAACCTTCATTCTTTGATAAAGAGGGATACTATGACATTAAAGACAGAATCGTAAGCGTCTGGTCTCAGAATTCCCTTGTAGGAGTTCTTTTGGAGAGTGCAGGAAGAGTAGAAATCATTCATAGCAGAGTCTTTGGACCTCTTGCTCATGATGGCTTCAACTGGACACTTATGGGTACTCGTTTTGATAGGGAAAAGGAATTGTCTGAGTTTTCTCTCTTCTTCCAGAGTTTTTGTAACCAGTATATAGAGAAATCTACGGAAGAAGAGAAGATTGCACTCTTTGACGAGTTATTTGATGCTCTCTTGAATAGTGGATATTCAACACTTACAGAGCTTACCGCTATGAGTCCGACAGAGACGATGAAGTTCTTTA
>CAMEXG010000126.1 GCA_945947045.1 uncultured Spirochaetales bacterium
CAAGTCTTGTAATTCTCGATCAAACCGTCTCTGGTATCGAGACCGTTTTTGATGTCGTCATGTACGTTTACAGATTCAACGACTTCAGCGTCAAAGCCATAGGAATGAATCTGATCAACAACCTCTTTGATTTCATTCTCTTCCCAGATTTCTCCAGGCATTTTGTGATGAAGTGCCCAAACAATGCTTGTCACTCCAGGAATCTGCTTGATATCAGCCAGACTTATAGGGTCGTTACCTTCCCCATACCATCTCCATCCCATTTTCATCGGCATATATATTCTCCTTTATATCAACTAATATATTAGTATATTAATTAGAAGGACACAAGGAAAAATTAATCTCCAGGTGTACTGGGAAGAACTTTTCCTCTATTCCAAAGCATAGCGGCCTTGGAGGCGGCGACATATCTATCTTCTTCAGTTTTATATGAACTCTCTGCAGTATGACAGCCACAGTCCATACACATGATGTAAAAGCACCATCCGTTTTCTTCTTCTAATATTCCCGGTCCCTGACATATCGGGCACTCAAAAATCTCTATATCTTCTAATCTATTTTCCATAATCAAATGGTATTTCCTTTATCATCTTGTGTCGAGTCAGATTCCATCAGATTCAGGTATACAATGGAGATGAAGAGGAAGAAGAGCCTTTACACCTTCCATTATCACACCCTCTTTTCCACTCATTCTCTCTCCCCTCCACATAAAGTATCCTCCATAAAGCTGGAGCATCTCCGGACTAATCTGGGAAGCGTGAAGAGAAACAGCACCCATCTTTCGCTCAAACTCGTTTGTGATATCGAAGAAAGTATTTGGCTTAGATGTAAAATAAAATATTACTGCAGAAAGATTAAGCGGCTCTGTTTCAGTGTTTTCAGGGTACTTTTTCAAATTACAAGAAATAGAAGCCGCTGCAACAGCCTTACCTGTAACAACGTGGTCATTATGAGCTTCATAATTATTCCAAGGATCAGGAGCGGCGACTGCATCATAGCGCTCTCTTCTCAATAGTTCGGAAATCCTTCTGGAGAGCCCGTTAATATCTGCAAGAGTTCCGTCAGCAATAGAAAAGTAGTGGAAAGCTGTCACCCCCAGAGCCTTTCCCGCCATCTCTGTCTCTCTTCTCCTCACATCGGCCAAGCTCTCTTCTCCATAAGGTATGCCTATATCTCCAAGGGAACCGTCTGTAACTGTCAAATAATCCACTTGAACTCCTTTTTTTGTAAGAAGAGAGATTATTCCACCCATTCCTATTTCGTTATCGTCAGGGTGTGGCTGAACACATAATAGCTTCTTGATTCCATCTAATTTCGGTGGAGCAAACAAAGAAAGAACAGCACTATTATCCATTATTTCGACTCCTTTCTTTTTTCTAATTCCAAAACTATTCTGTCATACTCATCTTCGTCCAGAATATAGTGTCTCTTATATAAAACGTATGCTGCAGTCATCAATACTGCTGGAATTATTCCCATCACCAACATTAGTCCTGTAGTCTGTATCTGCGATACTCCCGATAGTACTCCGTTAATAGATGAGAGCTTCTCTACTTCCGTAATGACACCAAGACTCGTCTCCCTTTCCAGTGAAGAAATCTGGTTTGTAATTCCTGTTACACCGAAGATAAGATATGTGACAGAAGTAAGAAGAACAACAAGAGCAGATGAAAGCTTAGTCAAGAAAGGTCTGAGAGAAGCAATGATAGCTTCGTCTCTCTTTCCATTCTTATACTCGTTGTACTCTACAGTATTGATGATTGAAATCATCATCACAAGGTAATATGCATACTGGCCAAGGTTCGTAAACATATAACTGATGGTCACAACCCAGAATTTCAAGTTCGACTGAGGCATAAAGACACCGGCAGCCATCATTACAACATAGAATACAAGGGCCATACATAACATATACTTCATAAGAGTCTTACGTCTCACTCTTTTTGAAATAGAAGGATAGAAAACCATCAAGAAAGCTGTAGCCAAGACTCCTATTGTACTAAAGAGTGAATACAATCCCCCTTCATATCCGAAAGCAAAATAAATATATGTAGACCCCAGTCCTCCGAGAATCAAGTTAATACCAATCTGCTGCAACAGGAAGATTATCGAAATCCATACAAGCTGGTCATTTTTGACAATTGTAGTCAATATCTTCCTGAAGCTTACTTTCGGAGCCTTTTCCTGCATATAGCTCCTATCTTCTTTTACTCCGAAGATTGTGAAGCACAAAAAGAGAGGGGCAAGGAGAGAGAAGATGAGAGCTACTCTTCCGTAAGCTTTCTGGGCGCTGCCTCCAAGGGTCATGGAGCCTGTGGTAAGCATCGGAATCAAAAGGCCGGCAAGGGTGCCGCCGACTCCGGCAAAGAGTGTGGCACGAGAAGTGAACTGATCTCTACTTCTACCATCCTTTCCAAGAGAAGGAATCATACCCCAATATGAGATGTCATGCATTGTGTATGTAACTGAGTACATGAGATACATAAAAGCAAAGAAGACTACAAAGGCCCATCCCTCGAGAGTTACGTTAAATGAAAGATAGACTACTATGCCTGTGGTAATTATTCCTATTAACAACCACGGCTTATACTTTCCCCAACGAGTTCTTGTACTCTCGATAATATTACCCATTATCGGGTCGTTTAGAGCATCGAATACTCTGGCAACCACCATTATAAAGGTAATGGCCATAAGCTGGGCAGCTGTAAGCTGATGTGTAAACAAAACAAACAACAATATATAGTTGGTGAAAAGCTGGTAGAGCATATCTCTTCCAACTGTTCCCAAAGGGAAGAACCATAGATTCTTCTTCAACGTCTTTTTTTCATCACTCATATCAATTCCTCACTATTATTGCTTCCCAAGGTTTCAAGAAACCTTCTTTTCTGTCATTTTCCGAAGAAAGAAGAATATCGCCTCTTATCTCTCTTTTTATCTCTTTATCACTGTGGTTAAGGATTATTGAGAGTCCTCCCCTCATATACTCAGTCACATTTCTACCATTCTCTATGAGCCTATAGTCCCCGAAAAGTAGATCTTCGCTCTTTTGTCGAAATGCGATAAGCGTCTTGTAATATGAGAGGATAGAGTCTTTATCCCTCTCCTCAACTTCCACATTGATTCTTTCTTTATTCTTATTGATTCCCAGCCAAGGCCTACCTGTCGTGAACCCTGCCCCCTCTACACTACTCCACTGCATAGGAGTGCGTGCATTGTCACGGGAAGTATTCTTGATCAGTTTCCATTTAATACTCCTTGGTATGTGTAAGCTGGATAGAATCTTATAGACATTCTTTGACTCTACATCTTCTACTTCTTCCATGGAAGTAAAGTCAAAGTTTGTCATTCCTATTTCCTCTCCCTCGAATATAAAAGGGGTTCCCTTAAGAGTAAGAAGAAGAGTCCCCAAGAGTTTCGATGAAGATTCCCAATACTCCATTGATCCAAAGCGGGACACACTTCTAGGCTGGTCATGATTCTCAAAGTATATTGTGTTCCACTCCAACTCTCTCTGCCACTTATCCAACACAGAGATGAACTTCTTCCAAGAGAACTTCTTTTTAAACCACTTCACTATTATCTGGTCCACTTCCATATGTTGGAAAGAGAACACCATATTCAGTTCTTTTCTCTCTGGAGACGTAAGAAGACGAGCGTCATCTGTATCTACAAATACTGTCTCTCCTACAGTAAATGCATTATACTCAGCGAGAGTCTCGTTAATTCTCTTTAATATCTCATGAGTTCCGTCAAGTGTAAGATAGTGCTCACTACCCGTAAGAATCATCTTTTTCTTACCATTCTCAAGAGAGTCTTTATAAAGGATATTTATTACATCACACCTAAAGCCTTTTACGCCCTTATTAAGCCAAAACTTCAATATTTCGTCTATTTTCTCCCAGACTAAAGGGTTGTGGTAATTAAGATCAGGCTGATGAGGTGCAAATAAGTGAAGATAACTGGCTTTTCTCTCGCCGTCATATTCCCAAGTTCCTCCACCGAAGAAACCCGTCCAGTTATTGGGTGTCCCTGGCCAAGAATCAGACCAGTAATAAAAATCTTTATATGGTTCTATTCCCTTTCTGCTCTTTTGAAACCATTCATGCTCAGAGGACGTATGGTTAATGACGAGGTCCATTATAATCTTTATGCCCCGCTTATCAGCTTCTTTAACCAAGTTGTCAAAATCATCCATTGTTCCGAAGTCAGGATGAATAGAAAGATAGTCGCTGATATCATATCCATTGTCTTCATTGGGCGAAGCATACACAGGACTGAGCCATATTACATTCACTCCCAAAGAAGAAATATAATCCAACTTGGATATGATTCCTGGAATATCTCCTATGCCGTCCCCATTGCTGTCAGAGAAGGAACGAGGATATATCTGATAAACAATTGCTTTTTTCCACCACTCTTTATCCATAGTGTCAATTATCTCATTAAGAAAAGAGGGATACAAACAAAAAATCAATCAATATATCTTCTTTTGAATTCCAGAAGCACGAAATAGTAGAAATTTGCAGGAAAAGGATACTATGGCAACAAGGTTCTCGTCATATGGGACATCTGGTCGCATCTACAAAAAATCAGATATGAAACGAAGGGAGTATCCACCTGACTTCCCAGATCTTAGACTAAACCAGAATTACGTATGCATCCCTTCCAAGTTTGCCTTGAAGGAATTAACCGACTATATTCATAGTGGAGGCAAAAAATGTGTACAGCCACTACTATAAGAAATAAAGACTTCTATTTTGGAAGAAACCTCGACTTAGGTGCAGCCCATGGAGAACAGGTACTTGTCATTCCTAGAGCTCTCCCTCTCTCCTTCAGATACTCCCCGGAACTAAAAAGACACGAAGCGATGATCGGCATGGGTGTATACATCCAAGGCTTTCCTCTATTCTATGACGGAGCAAATGAATCGGGTCTGGCTATTGCAGGCCTAAACTTTCCAGGAAACGCTGTATATGGAAAACCAGAGGAAGGAAAAACCAACATTACATCCTTTGAGTTCATTCCATGGCTTCTCACACATGCAACAAGTGTTCAGGAGGTAAGGCAAATACTGGAAAACGCTGTAATTACAGATGATGCCTTTGCCCCAGGTTTCCCTGTTTCCACACTACACTGGATGGTTTCAGATAAATATGAATCCATTGTAGTGGAACAGACAAAAACAGGACTACATATCTACTCCAACCCTGCTGAGGTTTTGACAAACAACCCTGAGTTCCCAATTCATTTATTCACCCTTAATAACTATTCACGTCTCTCTCCTCGTGACGAGAAGCCTACTTTCGGCATAGATATGGACTACGACATCTACTGTAAGGGGCTTGGAGGCTTGGGGTTACCTGGAGACTTATCTAGTATTTCGAGGTTTGTCAAAGCTGCTTTCACCAGAGCAAACAGCGTCTCAGGGGAAAGTGAGAAAGAAAACGTTTCACAGTTCTTCCATGTACTGGGATCTGTCGATCAGCAGAGAGGTGCGGTAATCTATGGCGAAGGAACATATGAAATCACTGTGTATGCTTCCTGTATCAATGCTTCCAAAGGTATCTACTATTACCACACATATGACAACGCAAGAATAACTAAGATAGACATGTATAAAGAAAACCTTGAGAAAACAGAACCATCCTTCTTCCCTCTTAGGACAGAAGAAGATTTTTTTGAGGAGAACTAAGATTATAGATAGAATGACGAACTGCCAGATAGATAATATCCGGCAGTCTTTTCATAGGTCTAGGATGCTAGTTCTTAAGAGACACCATATTAAACAGCAACTCGCGAGGCTTGAGAGAAATAAGCAATAGCATATCCGCATCCTACCAAAGAGGACGGAATCTCATATTAGAAGATGTGCTTTTTCCTTAATGAGTGATTCCTCCCCTTTATAAATTCTTTACACCTCTAAGCTCGATTATCGGGATTATTGCTTTCAAGTTCCTCCTTTATCTTTTTATCAAGGATTAAATTTCTAAGCTTTTCGTTCCAATAACTGATATAAGAAGAAAGGTGCTGTGTAATATGAGGGAGGAACTCTTCCATTCTGAATATATACA
>CAMEXG010000127.1 GCA_945947045.1 uncultured Spirochaetales bacterium
TATTTCAATTTAAGTTTGAAGACTATAAGTAAAATCTCAAAAGAATATATTAACTAGGTCATCTCCATAGAAGTAGACAATCAGGTCTTATATATAGTTTTGACTATTACCACATATGAAAAAAAGAGGATACGTTACTCTATAAATAAGGCGCTCTTTCGAGCGCTTTATAAGAGACCTGTTAGTCTTCGCAGATTTCGTGAAGTATCTCTCTTACTTCAGGATCTGTGTATACTTCCTCGATTTCATCATGTGTCAATCCAATGAACTCATGACAAGTATAGTGGATCCAAAGATAATCATCTTTATGATTCAGAATATGCTTTCTGCACCAATAATCCGGCTGTACTGGAAGAGCTGGCTTACCGTCCACCCACTGATACTTACAGATCTTATAATCATAAACAGCAACTTTTATATCTTCTCTAGGAATACCGGCTTCCATAATTGTAGACACAAGAGAATTGACAGTGAGACCTGTATCGAAGATATCATCGACGATCAATACCTTCTGACCTTTTTTTAGATTCTTAGGAGACCATGTCCAGCCATCAATATCGACTTTATTTGTATGTTCTACAAGTTTTCCGTAACTACGAGCTACAACTGCTGCATAGAATACTGGATCTCTATTAATCTTTGAACACTGAAGTTTGTAATACTCGCTGATAACATTTGCAAGATAAGCGCCGCCACGAAGGGAATCGTAGATGACATCCGGGATAAACCCGTCTTCCTTATACATCTTGTGTGCAAGCTTTATTCCAGCATCCCTGATCATATCACAAGTGATGAAGTCTTTCTTCAACGGTTCCATTGTGTTCTCCTTTATTAATATTCAGTTAGTATCTCCAGACCATCTTCTGTTATGGCCACTGTATGTTCCCAATGACAGGCAGGAAGCCTATCTAGTGTCTTTACCGTCCAGTTGTCATTTAGTATTTCTACACGCCAAGTGCCCATATTGATCATAGGTTCTATAGCAAACACCATGCCCTTCCTGATTCTTGGATTTGGATTTGCCAGAGAAACATAGTTGGGAACTTCCGGCTCCTCATGGATCTCAAGTCCTACTCCATGACCACAGTAATCTTTTACCACACCATACTTAAACTTTCTACAGTGGGAAGATATAGCCTGAGCGATATCTTGAATCCTTGCATTTGGTTTAGAAGCAGCCTCAATGCCGAGATAGAGAGATTTTCTTGTCTCTACATTGAGTGTGTGCACTTTATCTGAAACAACACCGATTTCATAAGAATGAGTACTGTCAGAAATGTATCCATCCAAGTCAATGCATACATCGAGTGAAATAATATCACCATTCTTTAGTATTTCTTTCTTATTTGGAATACCATGGATTACAGTATCGTTGACACTGGTACATGTAACATTCGGGTAACCAAAATATCCTTTACAAGGGCCCTTTGCATGGTGCTTTTTCATAAAGGATTCGCAAAGCCTGTCAATGTCGTAAGTAGAAATACCTTCCACAATCTGAGGGCCTACTTCATCAAACATATCTGATAACAAATGGCAGGATGACCTAATCTTTGAAATCTGATAGTCGTCTTTTAATTGAATCATCTTTTTTCCTTGGAATATGTATCCAAAATACCATTGATAAACTTAAAGGAAACATCGTTACTAAGTTCCTGGGAAAGTTTTACAGCTTCATCGATGACAATTGTAGGATGTGTCTCTTTATCATAAAGAAGTTGGAAGAATGAAATGCGTAGGATATTTCGGTCGACACCGTCAATCTTATCAATTGGTCTGTTTTTCGAATACTTGGAGATAATCGAATCAATCTCCTCCAAATGTTCCAAAGTGCCTGTAATCAAGAAGGAAGCATAGATTTTCGTATCCTCTGTAAGTGCTGCTTCTTCATCTTCCGATAACCCCTGAAACAAGTCCCAATCTCCCGTTGGAGGGAGATTGGAGTTGAAGTCAAGGGAATATAGTGTGTCTGTAGCAAGTTCTCTTGCCTTATGTCTTTCTGTTCTGATTCCCATATTTTCCTACTTGAGAATAATATTGATCTTTGCCTGATTTCTTAGATCAGCTAGAAGCTCGTTGTAAGCATTAATGAAAGCATACTGACTGTTCTGATACAATAAACCTTGTCTGATGTACTCTCTGACCGTGATGCCATACTCTTCAATAGTATCATCCAAACCAAGGACAGTAGGATCAGCATGAACAGTACACTTGACGATTACATATAGATATGGAGTCTCGAATACACCTTCCACATCACCTGCATCCATAAACATGACAGCATCAACAAAATCATCACCCATGTTTGTTCTTGTTGTGGTTGTGTCAGCCATAAAACCCCAATCACCACCGACAGAGAGAGACGCCGTATCCTCTGTATAAAGCTGTACACCCTTCTCAAATGTAATCTTTCCACTCTTTATGTCGTTATAACAAGACTGGAGAGTTGCAAGCTTCTTGCTGTCAGTATTAACATCCCCTGTCTTCTCCATAGCAATAAGACTGAGTCTTACACGCTCCGGGAGAGTGAAATTGGAAGAATTCTGTCTATACCAAGTCTTAATCTCTTTCTCTGTAGGCTCTGCAACATTATTTAGGACATCAGCCTTTGCTCCGCTTACATAAAGCTGAGTAAGATACTGGAGTTTAAGATAACTCTTATATTCATCCACTGTGCCATAGTTTTCGATTACTACAGCTGCAAACTCATCATCTGTCAGGGTCTTTCCAACCTGAGATTCAACAGAGGCCTTCTGCTGTGCATAGAGCTGCTCGACTTCACTGTCTGATACGGTGTACCCATCTCTAGCGGCACCCTGCTCAATAAGGATTTCATCAATAAGTGAATTCAATACATCCAGCTGTTGGACAGTGACACCATTACTGGTATAAAACTCAACTTCTTTATTGAGTTGATCCATTGTAATGACCTTGTTCTTTGTAAGATTGACAGTAGCTGCAGGGGAAGAAATCGTAGCTGCAGAAAGTGTCATCATAACGATAAGCAGAATACTAATAACCGACAAAGTCTTTTTCATATATTAATAATTCCTTTCGATTTTTAATCTTGAAGCAAAAACCTTCGCTTCGCCTGGTTTTTTTATAAATTCACTGGTCTTCAGGATGATGCCTTCAGACTCTACTACTCTCATTAGTGTAGCCATAGTGGCAGTTTTTCTAATGCCACCGACTAATATTGTTGCGGCTCTCTTTCCTGAAACAGCACCTGCATTCTCCAAAAACTTCTTTAAGGAAGGGGTTACATTTTTACCAAAAGAAGAGAGAGGTTCTGCAATAAAAATCAGATAATCGTAAAGAGTAAGCCGTTTGTCTGTATCTACAGAAACATTCAGGATATCTGATTGAGTACCATTTTGTTCTAAGCCCTGGGCACAACTAGCTGCAATCTTTTTAAGATTTTCAGAATCATTGCCTTTAGGACAAACTAATAAACAAACTTTCATTATATCCTCTAAAAAAAGTTAAACCGACCCCCGTGAAAGAGGATCGGTTATATTGAGTTCCTTAGTTGGATGCTGCCTGATCTTCAAGCCAAGTAGTACCTTCTACGCTGGTTGTCTGAGTCTTCTTAATCATAGACTGAATTTCATCATCAGAAGACTTGTTGACTAGAGCGACGACAAGAGAAAGCACCATGAAAACAATGGCAAGCACTGTTGTAGCTTTTGTAATGAAACTTGAACTTCCAGAACCAAAAGCTGAATCTGAGTTGCCACCGAAGATGCCGCCCAGTCCGACACTGTTCTGTCCCTGGATGGTAATCAGGAATAGAAGAAGAAGTGCCACAATACAGAATACAACGAGAAGGATAATTCCTAAAACACCCATTTTTACTAACCTCTACAAATTACTTGTTAAAAGCAATAATAGGAAGGAACTTGTCAACAGATAGTGATGCACCGCCAACCAGTGCTCCGTCAATATTTTCCTTAGCCATCAATGCCTTAACATTCTCAGCTTTAACAGAACCACCATACTGTATTATGAGTTTTTCTGCAACATCTTTTGAATACAAACGAGCAACAGTTTCACGAATGAAAGCGTGTGCATTGTCTGCATCCTCAGGTGTAGCTGTCTTTCCTGTACCAATTGCCCATACTGGTTCATAAGCAATAGTGATCTTAGCCATCTCTTCCGGCTTTACGCCCTTGAGGCCGACTTCAAGCTGAGCTGTAAGAACTTCTTCAAGTTTTCCGCCTTCTCTCTCTTCAAGTGTCTCACCAACACAGAGATCAACGTCCATACCACATTCAAGTGCAAGAAGAACTTTACCGTTGATGATTTCGTTTGTTTCACCATAGTACTGTCTTCTTTCACTGTGACCAAGGATAACTGTGTTTACACCAAGATCCTGAAGCATCAAAGGAGAAACTTCACCTGTGTATGCACCGGACTTGTGGTCAGCCATGTTTTCTGCAGCGACAATGATCGGGCTGCCTTTTACTGCTTCTACAACACCAGGAAGATCAACATATGGACAAGCGATCATACATTTGCAGTCTGCACCACTCTCTTTATAAGCGTCAGCCAGCTCCTTTGCATACTTCTTTGCTTCGCTAGGAACAAGATTCATCTTCCAGTTACCAGCAATATATGGTCTTCTTTTCTCTGTCTTTTCAAGTGCCTTGATACCAGGGAGAACCTTTCCTTCCAAGAATTCAAGAGAAGCGCCACCACCTGTGGAAACGTGGGAAATCTGAGAAGCAAGACCGAACTTGTTGATGGCTGCAACACTGTCACCACCACCGACGACAGAAACAGCATCACTTTCAGCAAGAGCCTTTGCAACAGCTTCAGTACCCTTTGCAAATGCAGCGAACTCGAATACGCCCATTGGTCCGTTCCAAACAACGTTCTTTGCATTCTTCATCTCTGATACGATTGCAGCAACTGTCTTTGGTCCAATGTCGAGACCCATAAGTCCTTCTGGAATATCTACGCTGTCAACAGCAACAGGAGTTGCGTTTTCATCGAACTTATCAGCACAAACGTGATCGAGAGGAAGAATAACCTTGACACCCTTCTTTTCAGCAGCAGCCAAGAAAGCCTTTGCTGTATCCTGATAATCATCTTCAACAAGGCTTGTTCCTACGCTGTGGCCAAGAACCTTGAGGAATGTATATGCCATTCCACCGCCGATTACGATAGTGTCACAAGTCTTAACCAGGGACTCAAGGACGCTGATCTTTGAAGATACCTTGGATCCACCGATGACTGCAACAAATGGGTGCTCCGGATTCTCCAAAAGTGGAGCCATGAACTTGACTTCCTTTTCAATGAGGAAGCCGGCAAATGCTGGAAGGTAGTGAGCAACGCCTTCTGTTGAAGCATGAGCTCTATGGGCTGTACCGAAAGCATCGTTGACATACAAGTCGCCATAGCTTGCAAGCTCTTTAGCATATGCTTCGCCGTTCTTCTCTTCTTCCGGATAGAATCTTACGTTCTCAAGAAGAAGAACTTCACCTGGCTTGAGAGCCTCGACTTCCTTCTTTACTTCTTCTCCGATTACATCTGGAGCAAGCTTGACTGGCTTACCAAGAAGCTTCTCGAATTCAGCTCTGATAGGAGCCATTGAGAAATCCATGTTCTTCTGTCCCTTTGGTCTGCCATAGTGAGACATGACAACAAGGGAAGCGCCATTATCAAGAATATAATTGATTGTAGGGAGTGCAGCCTTAATTCTTGTAGCATCTGTAACTACACCATTCTTTACAGGAACGTTGAAGTCGACTCTGATAAGAACTCTCTTACCCTTAAGATCTGCTTCTTTAACTGTATTTAAAACCATAATCTAATCCTTTTTGAGAAAAAAGGCCTGCTGAGCAGGCCCTTCGATCAAGTCGAACGACCAGAATCAGCCGTTGACCTTCTTCATGTGAGCAATAAGGTCGAGAACCTTGTTTGAGTAACCGATCTCGTTGTCGTACCAAGATACAACCTTTACGAATGTATCTGTGAGTGCGATACCAGCCTTAGCATCGAAGATAGATGTTCTTGTGTCACCGAGGAAGTCGGAAGAAACA
>CAMEXG010000128.1 GCA_945947045.1 uncultured Spirochaetales bacterium
ACACAAAGTGACCCGGGATTAAGAAGAGTAGAATTAAACAAGCTTACCCATCTGGACTTTTGCACATGAAGCGGCGTTAGACTCGTCTGTATCAATATGCATTGCGAGAGAATAAGAGTTGCTGACTCTGATGACTGTATCGCCATAGATAGTCCTTCTTCCGTTTTCGTTTTCAATAAGGACAGAAACAAGTTCTCCGTTCTTTACACCGAATTCCTGAGCATCGCTTTCTGTCATGTGGATATGTCTCTTTGCGACGATGACGCCTTCCTCAAGCTCGACTTCACCCTTTGGTCCTACAAGTTTACATCCAGCGCTTCCCTTTATATCTCCAGACTCTCTGATAGGAGCGTTGATGCCGATTGAGCGTGCGTCAGTTGCACTGAGCTCCACCTGGTTAAGTTTTCTGCATGGTCCGAGAATAGAAACGTTAGCAAGTTCCTTCTTTGGTCCTACTACTGTAACTCTCTCATTTGATGCATACTGTCCTGGCTGTGAAAGCTCCTTCTTTACAGTAAGCTGATATCCTTCTCCAAAAAGCTTTTCAAGTGTTTCCTGTGTTACATGGACATGTCTTGCACTTGTTTCTACCAAAAATTCTTTTGCCATTGGATTGTTCCTCCGTTCTAAATGTATCTTTATTATCAAACAATTTTTCTTTAAGTACAACATAGACAAATAAAATGAAGATATTGGTAAAACTAAATCTTCTCTATTTGTTGCCGACTATAGGGCAAAAGAATTATCCTCTATGTATGAAGATTGGTGTCTATGGTCTAGGAAGATTCGGTTCCTTTTGGGCGGAGAGCTTAAGTGGAACAGGAAATGAAGTTATTGCATATTCGCGTAGTAAACATACTCCTCCAAAGGGTGTAAGAATCGCCGGTGAAGAAGAAGTGTTGAATTCCGACCTTTTGTTTTTTTCTGTAGCTATTTCTTCTTTTGAAGATGTATTGGAAAAAGTGGGAAAGAAGATCGGTAAAAATACTATAGCCATGGATACTTGCTCAGTTAAAAAATATCCCATGGAATGGATGGAGAATAATATTCCCGGGGATATTTACACAATAGGAACCCACCCTATGTTCGGTCCCGACAGCGGAAAAAACGGCCTTGTAGGATTACCTGTTGTAATGTGCCCCATGAAAGAAATAGACAATAGATATAAAAAAGTTAAAGATCTGTTTCTATCAATGGGACTTAAAGTCATTGAGATGACAGGAGATGATCACGATAGAGATGCAGCCTTCTCTCAGGGTGTCACTCATTTTATCGGAAGAGTATTGAAGGAAATGAATCTGGAAGAGAAGGAGATAGCTACAAAGGGATATATATCTCTCTTGGAGATAGTCGAACAGACTTGCCATGACCCTTTGCAGTTATTCTATGATCTTCAGCGTTATAACCCCTACACGAGGGATATGCGTCATGCTTTGAGAATAGCACTGGAGAATGTGGGATATAGATTGGAGAATGGGGAAAAGGCATGAATGTCTATGTATACACTCTTGGATGTCGGTTAAATCAGTGTGAGAGCGAGGCGATTGCCGATAGCTTCACTAAAAATGGTTTTGATGTTGTCAAAGACTATGAAGATGCAGAAATTATTGTAGTCAATACATGTACCGTGACATCAAAGGCAGAGCAGAAGGCAAGACGAATGATAAGGCTTTTCTCTGAGAGGGCGAAGGTTGTGATAGCAACCGGCTGTTATGCTGAAGTAAATAGAGAAGAAGTCGAGGGTCTTGGTGATAACATCGTTATTTTCTCTCTTGGCGAGAAGGCTTCTATTTTGACGCTGCCTGAGCATATAGAGAGAATGACACTCTCCGGCATGGAGACTATCGATGCTGTGAAAAGCTTTAAGAAGAGTGAAAGGAGTCCATTCTCCTTCGATGCACATTCTTTTTCTTATCACTCCAGGGCATATCTAAAGATACAAGACGGCTGCGACAATAGCTGTGGATACTGTAGGACTACTATTGCCAGGGGAAAGAGTGTCTTCTTGGAGCCTCAAACAGTAGTTGAGAGAGTAAAGAGACTTGAAGAGGAAGGCTTTCATGAAATAATGCTTACGGGAGTCAACCTGACCAATTACGACCACCAGGGAGAAGGACTTGGAGGAGTAATGGAAAAGATACTCTCCAATGTAGGCCCCGATATCCGACTACGTCTTTCATCCATGGAACCCGACCATGTAGATGACAGACTTCTCGATGCCATTTCCGACTACAGGGTCTTTCCTCATTTCCATATTCCTATTCAAAGTGCTTCAGACCATGTTTTGAAAATAGTTGGAAGAAAATACTCTATCAGCCATGTGGAATACATAATAAAGAGGTTGAGAGAAATAAAAGATGATCCTTTTATCGCTTGTGATGTAATAGCTGGTCTTCCTGGAGAAAGAGAGGAAGACTGGAGGACGACATATGATTTCCTCTCCCAAAATGATTTTGCAGCCATGCATGTCTTTCCTTATTCTTCCCGCCCAGGCACTCCTTTATACAACACAAAACTAAGAGTTGAAGAGAGGGTGAGGGACGAGAGGGCTTTGGAGTTGAGAAAGCTAAGTGAGAGACAGTCCAGGGAGTATCTGGTGAGACAAGAGGGAAAGACTGTGGAGATTATCGCTGAAAAGAATGGTGAGGGAACCACAGGGAACTACTTGAAGGCAAAAATAATCGCCCCCTCAGGTCTACCTGTCAAAGAGGGCGGTCTCTATAAGGGTATTATAAAATCTATTTTCCCCCTTGAGGTTTACGTTGGATGATCTTTGTTTCCACGGAGGAAGGTAGAACTCTTGAATAAGGAGGGATATCTTCCTTGACCCATGCGTTGGATCCGATTACAGAACCTTCCCCTACACAAATAGGGCCAAGTACTGAAGCATTTGCATAAATGGTGACATTGCTTTCGATTGTAGGATGGCGTTTAATGTCTCTTAGCAACATACCACATGCATCTTTAGGAAAAGAGAGGGCTCCTAAGGTTACACCCTGATATATCTTGACGTTGTCGCCGATGACAGTCGTCTCTCCGATTACGACTCCTGTTCCATGGTCTATAAAGAAAGAATCTCCGATTTCTGCTCCCGGATGAATATCTATTCCTGTATCAGAGTGCACGATTTCATTTAGCATTCTTGGAATATAAGGAACCCCCTGAGAGAATAGGAAGTGACCTATCCTATGAACTGCAATAGCTTTAAAACCAGGATAAGAAAGAATGATTTCCGAGACAGTCTTCGCTGCAGGGTCTCCTCTGAAACCGGCTTCCGCATCTCTTTTTAGTTTTGCCCTGATCTCTGGCAGAGCCCTTAAAAACTCTGAAGTGGCATGCCTTGCATTATCTGAAGCTGTTTTTCGATCAGTCTGTGTTCTCCATGCAATCTTTGAGCATTGATATAATAAATCCGAAGCGGCTTCCATATGTCTGGAAAGAACACCCTTCAACATACCTGGGGACGAGAATTCCTCTCCCCCTGGAAAAAGAAGGGAAAGGAATTCATTCATCATATCTCTGATATTTTCGATACTTGGCAAAAGTAGGTTTCTTTCTTCAAAAGAACCTTTTGTCCTATCAAAAGAAGACACATAATCGTCAAGAAATGGTGAATAATCAAATTTCATACCTCTATTTTATACTTTTCACCATATTCTTTCTATTATTCATCCTTCTCTCTTCTGTCAAGTTTAGCCAAGAGCTTAACTGTTTCAGGATACAATAGCTTACCACAGATTGCCGCTGCAGCAATTTTTACGGCGTCTCCGATAATAAACGGAGTGAGGCCGGTGGCAAAGGCCTTAGCCCATGTTGTATCGAGTTTAACTTTAAGCCAGACAATTCCGATTACATAGATGACGACTTCCATAACAAGAAGAACGGCCACGTTCCATAAAATGGAGTCCCTCTTCTTCTTTGCTAGAAGTGAGCCTATAGGAGCAGAAAGCATGAAGCCGAAAATAAATCCTCCTGTAGGGCCGAGAAGGGCTGCAAGTCCTCCTCCGGAAGTGAAAATAGGAAGACCTATTGCACCCAGCACAATATAAATGAGGAGTGAGGAAAAAGACGAAAGGGGAGGCAGAAGGAGTGCCGACAAGAAAACAAACAATGTCTGTAGTGTCATTGGGACAGGAAACATCGGTATCCTGATAAAAGCGCCTGCTGCTATTAGAGCTGTAAAAAGTGAAATTAACATTATCATGACCAAAGAATAGAAATCTTAAGAAAAAATAGTCAACCAATTTATAAATTAGGTTTACAAACTAAACCGATAGTTCTAAATTGTTCCCATGGATACAAAAGTTCAAGTATTAAAAATCCTGAATGAAAACCAAGGATGTTTTGTAAGCGGAGAGAGGATGGCAAGTGAAATCGGAGTATCGAGAATGGCCATAAGCAAAGCGGTCTCCTCTCTTTTGGAACAAGGACATTATATTGAGGCGGTAAAACATAAAGGTTATAGACTAGATAGTAAGAATGATGTCTTTTCAGAAGAATCTTTGCGAGCTGCTCTAAAGGATAGTGGCATAACAGGATATTATTTAGATGAAACAACTTCTACCAATATAGATGCCAAGCGTCTTTCAAGCGAAGGTGTAAAGCCTCCGTTTCTAGTATGCACATCGAAGCAAAATGGAGGAAGAGGGCGATTGGGACGTCGTTTCGAATCTCCTCGTGGAGGTGTATACTTCTCTCTTGTTCTCTCTGGAGACAAGATTGCCTCCCCGTCTTTAGTGACTATCTCTGCGGCCTGGGCCATTTCTGATGTGATGGAGCGCCTTACCGGAGTGGAAACATCCATCAAGTGGGTGAACGACGTGTATATAAAAGATAAAAAGGCTGTAGGGATCCTTACAGAAGGAATAGTGAACATGGAGGAAGGCGGACTGAGTCAAGTCGTAATCGGCTGTGGTGTGAACTTAAAGTCAAAAAGAGAAGATTTTTCTCCGGAATTACAGGATATCGTAACATCTTTCTATCCGTCCGGAGAGAGTAGTGTAAACAGAGTCGATGTAGTTGCCCAGTGTGCAAAAGCCATAATAAAAGCTCAGGAGATAGATTTCTTGGAAGAGTATAGGAAAAAGTGTTTTGTAATAGGAAAAGACATCTATGTTGTAAGAATGAATGAGAAGAAGCCTGCAAAAGCCCTGAAAATAGACAAAGATGGACATCTGGTGGTGAGATATAATGATGGAAGCGTGGAATCTTTATCCAGCGGAGAGGTAAGCATCAGGTTCTGATACTTTACATAAAAGACTCTGAAAGATACCATCCTTATTGTCCACTCAATTATCTGAGTAGTATCATCAGACTGAGGTTTATCATGCTTTCAAGACTAAAAAACCAATGGAAGGAATTCCTTGAGAACACTTTAAAAGAGTATTTAGGATCAAATGAGATAGCTCCGCTTTCAATGGGAGTGCCGCCTAAGAGAGAGATGGGGGATGTCGCTTTCCCTATGTTTCCATATTCTAAGGCTGCAAAAAAATCACCGAAAGATATAGCTGAAGACTTATTAAAGAGAATAGGTGACGACCACCCGACGGGTGAAGTTGTTCTTGCAGGTCCATATTTTAATGTCAGACTAGATATTTCAGCCCTCTCCTCTTCTATTCTGAAAGAAGTGGAAGAAAAGGGTGACTCTTATGGCAAGAGTGACAGACTGAAGGGCAAAAAGGCAATGGTGGAATTCTCTTGCCCCAACACAAATAAGCCTCTTCACCTTGGACACATGAGAAATGACAGCATAGGAGAATCTGTCTCCGCTTTAATCAAGAGCCAGGGGGCGGATGTAATGAAGGTGAACCTCATCAACAACAGAGGTGTACATATTTGTAAGAGCATGCTTGCCTACAAGACCTTCGGAAACGGAGAAACTCCAGAGTCCACAGGAGAAAAAGGCGATCATTTTGTAGGACGCTACTACGTCCGCTTCGCCCAGTGGGAAAAGGAAGCTGAGGAAGAAAAAAAGAAAAACCCTGAATGTGTTGACAATCCTGACTGGGTCGATCCAGGAGAGAAGGCTCAGGCTATGCT
>CAMEXG010000129.1 GCA_945947045.1 uncultured Spirochaetales bacterium
GGTGCCTTTTGAGGATTTTCACCCCGGACCTGTGACATGACTGTCATACAAAAAATTCAGCCTGATAAACTTCAGGCTGAATAATATGATGATATTTATAAATACCAGCTGCCGATAGATTAATCAGTCTCCCAACAATCCAGATGTTTCATCAGTTACAACAGTTTCGTCTGCACCCGAAGGCGTTACAATCTGTACGATGAACTCCTCCATCCACTGATCCTGGTCCTCACCATTCATTAGGGCTGGAATATTGATCAGGACGTCTTTCATAAACAATGGAATATGAATCTTGACGTCTTTTTCATCTCCCATTGCATCGATATGAATCGTGTGGCCCTGGGCAATTACAGTAAAGACATCTCTATCTCTCTTTGCCAGTTCAACGCTATCCTGCTTGTCTACGGAGACTGAGACAAACTGGTAGGCTTTATATGGCCCCCAATCCTTGTTGTCGAAGTAAATCTTATGCTGCTTTCCGACAACAAACATCACCACAGCCAACAATACTACAAGAAGGATGGCTATGATTCTGATACAAAGACTCTTTGAGAACTTAATCTTTTTCATCACTTCGCCTCCTTCTGAGCCTCAGCAAGCATTTCTCCCTTCTCCTTGCTTTCCCTTTTCTTTCTCATCTCATACATGACAAGAGCAAGAGTGATTACGCCATAGGAGACGAAGACTCTGAAATACTCGCCAAGCTGTGCTTCTCCGATAAGGTTCTTCCCTGCGTATGGTGCGACATAGAACATAAGATGGAAAAGAATGACACCCAAGAATACGTTTCTGATATTGGCTTTGTCAACGGAAGCGCCACCAACCAGAAGTGCCGCCGCACTGAACATACCGATCTGGTTATGGCTGTTATAAGTGTTGAGAGTACCCATATTCTGAAGGTAGATGATCATTCCATATCCAGCGAGTACTGTGCTGATGATAATAGAGATGATTCTTGTCTCTTCTACTTTGATGCCGGCTTCTCTTGCAACTTCCATATCCTGCCCTACAGCCCTCATATCCTGTCCAAGCTTCGTCTTCTTGAACCAAAGAATAAATACGCAGAGAAGCGCAATAAGAAGGAATGTAGCGAGAGGAATACTTACACCTGCAATCTTAAGGGGAATAAGGTTATCGAGGCACTTTCTGATACCGATAAGGTTTACAGTGTTTCTGATACCATAACCACGTGGAAGTAGGATCTCACTCTTGATAGGGATGACAGATCCCATCATGAAGAGTACCACAAGCTGATAGATACCATTTACAAAGAATCCGATGATATAAGATGTAACCATCTCTCTTCCTTTTGCAAGGTTGAGAATCTTACCACACCACCAACCAAGGAGAATAGAGATAGGTGTGCTGATAATGGCAGCAAGAACCATTCCAGGGATGCCTACAATACCCCACTCTGTAATGAATATAAGACCAATCTGACCTGCCATGGCACCAAGAGTCATACCGAAGTTAAGACCCATACCTGCCATAATAGGAATCAAAAGTGATATGACAAGGAAGCTGTTTCTGCTGAGTCTCGTCATCATTTCATTCATTATTGCTGTTCCGGAGAAGCCGGAAAAAACAATACCGATTCCGCCTATCACAATGAACATGATAGGAACCATATTATTAAGAAGGAATGTACCTGCTTTCTTTCCTGACAATAGACTTCCCTTCATTATTTTGCCTCCGACTTTCTTGTAAGAGCGTAAAGGATCATACCATTGGATGCGATGATTCTTATTACTTCACTCATATCTGTATGGATCAATGAGTTCATGACAGATGGTGTCATGGTTACAATTCCCTGGAAAAGAAGTGTTCCGATGATTACATTAGGAATACTTGCTTTGTTGACGCTGGCACCACCGATCAAAATAGCGGAGACGGCAGGGAGAGCCATATAGAATGGCCCCATATAAAGCTGAATAAATCCGAAAGCCTGTTGATAGGCCAAGATTCCGATTCCTCCCAATACAGTACTCATGATGACTGAGAGTGTTCTTGTCCTGTCTACGTTGATACCGGAAGCCTTTGCAAAGGTAGGGTTTGAACCGACAGCTGTCATAGCCGTTCCTGTCTTTGTATGCAAAAACGCCCACATCAAGAATGCAAAGAAAGCAAAGAACAATAATGCTCCCGTAGGGATCTCCAAGTTGCCGATCTTAATCTTTAAGAAATCGGAGAGGATGTGGAGATAATAGCCTTCCGTACTTATTGTCGTCCTCAATCCAGTCCCCTTATATCCCCAAACCATCTGAGGATTGGAGTATGGAAGGAGAAGCCACATGATACACATGAAAGATACCGCTGCGTATCCTACATATGTAGCGATCATCATTTCTCCACCCTTTACTTTATTCAACAATACGCCATAAGCCCAACCGAAAAGAGTGCCGAAGAATATTGTGATAAGGATGGCTACAAGGAAGGATACACCGCCTGTAAATCCAAACTGCATAGATAAAGTACCACCAAGGAGACCGGATATGATACCAAGGGGGAGGCCGAAGTTAAGACCACAACCACTATGAATCATAGGAACCATAGCAAGGACCATGATCGAGTTCATACCGAATCTCATCAATACGTCCGAGATACTTGTCAGTATGCTTATTCCTCCAAGAGGAGCCACAAGAAACAACAATAAGAGGAATCCTGCAATGATTAAGCGTGGCCATCCGAAGGAGTCGATGAAACCCTTGATCTTTTCCTTTACAGAACTTTGAGCTATTTCTTTCTTCATTTTTCCGTCTCCTTCTTTAATGCCTTTCCTGCACTGATCATCAAAGCACCGAACTCTTCGCTGGAAGAAGAAGCAGGAAGTATGCCTTCAACCTTTCCGTCTGTAATGATTGCGATTCTATCGCAGATGCTTCTAAGCTCTTCAAGCTCAGAGGAAACCATGACGATTGTAGTTCCGCTCTCTTTATTCGCCTTCTTCAGTGCATCCAAGACCAAAGCCTTCGCCCCTACATCGATACCTCTTGTAGGCTCAGAAACGAAGAGCAGCTTAGGCTCCAATGCAAATGCCTTTGCCAGACACACCTTCTGCTGATTTCCGCCGCTGAGGGCCTTTGCCTTCTGTTTTGATGAAGTGCACTTTATTTGGAGCTCGTTAATGTACTTATTCGTAGCGTCTTCGATGGCCTTCTGGTCACGCCACTTTATTATTCCTCCCAGAATAGGCTTGAGATACTTGTTCTGAGCCTGCATAGCAGTGAATGTAACGTTCCATTCCAAGCTTTCGTCCAAAAGCAGTCCTACACCACGCCTGTCTTCACTGACGAACGCCAGACCATTCTTTATACACCAGTCAGGGTTATTCAGTTTTACTTCTTTATCTTCGAAAGTTACTTTACCACCAGCTGGATACAGTCCCATGATACCGTTGGGAATACCAAGCTTACCCTGTCCGGCCAAGCCTCCGATTCCAAGGATTTCACCTTTTTTTACACTGATGGAGAAGTCTCTGACAATCTCTCCAGGCATATTTACCCAGAGGTGCTCGATCTTCATTACGTCCGGGCGTGTTTCAATATCTCTACTCTCTTTTTCACCCTCTCCACCTTTTACTTCTCTACCTACCATCGCCTTGGTGATTTCAGGGATACTTGTCTTGCTTTTTTCCAAGTCGGAGACTATGACTCCGTCCCTCATTACAAGAATCTTGTCACAGACATCCATTATTTCATGGAGGCGGTGTGTGATGAAGATAATGGAAATACCACCACTAGCAAGCTTCTTCATTGTCATGAGAAGTGTTTCCGCTTCACTCTCTGTCAAAACAGCCGTAGGCTCGTCAAGAATCAAAAGCTTCATTCCTACTCTCGACAGCTCACGGGAGATTTCAGTGAACTCCTTGTGGCCTACAGGCATTTGAGATACAAGCATACCTTTATCGAGATCAACACCAAGTTTATTAATGGCATCGACTGCCTTTTTCTCCATAGTCTTGCGGTCTATAGTGTCCAAACGGTCTCCGAAGATATCGCTTAATACACTAGTTTTTTTTCTATCTTCACGGTTGAGAACAATATTCTCTGTTGTAGAGAAATCAGGAAGAAGAGAAAACTCCTGATGTACCATGCCGATTCCAGCATCCAAAGCATCGAAAGGAGAAGAAAACTTCGCCTCCTTTCCATCAATGAAGAAAGAACCGCCATACCCTCCGGTTTCAGATATTTCATTCATTCCGAAGAGAATCTTCATCAAAGTACTCTTTCCGGCACCATTTTCTCCAACAAGGCCCAGAATTTCTCCCTTCTCCATTGAGAAGTTGATATCTTTTAGGACCTGGTTGCCAAAGAAGTCTTTACTGATGTTTTTTACTTCCAATACAGGGGTCATATTATCCATACTCACCTTTCTATTCCTTTTGAAGATTGGGCCCGTTTTCCGAGCCCAAATTTCAAAAGCCGGAGTTTCCTCCGGCATGAGAAAACTACTTGATTGTGAAGTACTTCTCTGGAACTTCAACGTCAGCGTTGCCCATGAAGCCCTTTCCTCCCATGATATATGTATCCTGGTAGATAAGAACTGCATTCTTGCTTCTGACACCTGTTGTTGCATCTGTGTAGAAGGAACCATTCCACTTAGCGCCTGGAGTATACTTGTTGTATGCCTTCCAAAGGTCGGAGAGCTTAGTTGGCTCGCTTTCACCCTTGATACAGTTGATAGCGTGCTGTCCGAGAGCTGCAGACTGTGTATAACCATAGCTGAATGCCCATGTACCGAATCTGTTGGCACCGCCCTTCTCGACGATTGCAGACTCAACCTTCTTGAGGATAGCTGAGAAGTCTCCAGCTTCAGCAGATAGATCGATTCCAAGAGCTCCAGGATATCCCATGAGTGGGGATGGGAGGTCAGCTTCGATGAAGTATCCGCCATAAGCAAGAAGCTGCTTCAAGAGAGGCTCTGTATGAGCATCGTTTGTACAGAAGAATGCTGCGTTTTTGCCATACTGGTCAATCCAAGCAGGAACCTTCTCAAGAATGTACTGCTGAGCACCAGCAACACCGACGTCACTTGTCGGGTCCGGAGCAGTCTCGAGGACAAACTTCATTCCTAATTCTTCACAAGCTGCTTTCATAATTGCAACACGGCGGCTCATTGTCTCATAGGACATGTGGCGAGGGAATGAGATGTGGACGAATGTATCACATCCAAGTTCGTGGGCTGTTCTGATGATAAGGTATCCACGAGCGACGAAGTCGTTGTTACATACCAGGTCTGCTGTGCTGCTGATTACAGGGATATCTTCGTGTGATTCACCTGCGAAGCAGAGGATGTCAGGTCTCTTTTCCTTTACCTGTCTGAAAGCTTCTGTTGTTCCAGGAACAGCCTGGTTGACGACGATAGCCTTCATCTTCGGGTCATCTGCAAGACCGACGATGACAGCGATTGTGGTTTCCTGCTCATCCATGAAGTTATCAGGATAAGTTACATGCTGGATAATACCACCATCCTTAACTGCACCATACTCAGCGATGAGAGCTTCAGCACCTCTAAGGTCATCTTCACTCTGTGAAACTGTACCAGTAACGATACCTACATGAAAATCGTTTGGATCTGCAGCAGCCTGCTCTTCCTGTGCTCCGTTAGCAAAGACAAAAGAAACAGCAAGGAGTGCAACAAGAACGCATGCGAATAATTTTTTCATATTATGCTACTCCTATTTTAATATGGGAGGATAATAAAATAATTACTTTTACTTTT
>CAMEXG010000130.1 GCA_945947045.1 uncultured Spirochaetales bacterium
AAGAAAATCATAACTCCATTAGCTACTACAGGAAAGAGGTATACGTTTGTTTTTTCTAATGGCTTTTTACTCATCATGGAATAAACAGCCATTTCTTCATCTCTAAAATCTTGCCACAGTTCGTCACTTCCATCTTCTGTATCGTATAGAACCAAAAGAAAACATTGTTCGTTTTCGTGAAGCTCTAATTGAGTCAATCGAAGTTTTTCCCAACGAAAGAAAGATAGCTCTTCTTTCTTGTTGTTCCATCTCTGCATTTCTATCCATACTTTCTCTTTTCCTTCTGCTTCTATCTCCAAATCAGTGACATTTTCGTTCTGGTCTGAGTCAAATACATGCTTTTGACATGTAATGTTCGTTACTTTGATGTTGTCACTAATAGCGAGCTCTAAGAATTTCTCGATTATATAGAAAGTCTCAGGTGTGCCTTGGGAAAAGAAACGTCTGAATTTAAGATCTGCTACAATAGGCAGTTCTTTGACCTTTTCCTTAATACTCTTTTTTTTACGGGACATATTTTCTCCTTATCTATATAACGCGAAAATGCCCCGATTTGTCGAAAAATGCCTTTAGTCATCAAGGAGAACAACGACTTCAGCTTTTATGGCATCTCCTTTACCAAGAGCATCCAAGCCTTCGTTTGTTTTGGCTTTTATGCTTACTTTATCCATATCGACAGAGAGTAGTCCTGCCAGGCTTCTTCTTATCTCAATAATGTGGGGATTGAGTTTAAAGCCCTCCAGGGTAATAGTTGCATCTATGTTTATGATAGATGGTTGTGTTTTTTCTAGTATTTCTTTTAAGAGTTCCTTTGAGTCGGCATCCTTCCATTTCTTTTCTTCAGGTGGAAAATATGTCCCTATATCCCCCATGGCTTTAGCCCCTAGAAGAGCGTCGATTACAGCATGTATCAGCACATCTCCATCAGAGTGTGCCACTTCACCCTTTGTATGATCTAAGAGAACACCTCCTAGATATAGCTTTCTTCCTTCTTCCAGTCTATGTATATCGTTGCCAAATCCAATTCTCATATTCCGTTTATTTCTCTTTAGATCATCTTTCCAAGTGATCTTAATATTATCTTCGTTACCTTCTACTATTTTGACTTTTCCTCCACGGGAAGAGAAAAGAGAAGCGTCATCGTCAAAGCTCTCGTCTTCTTTCAGCGTTGAATATATAGAGAGGATCTTTTCTCTTTGGAAGACCTGTGGCGTCTGTATCCTCCACACCCTGTTTCTATCTACGCGGTCAAGAATGAAAGAGTTTTCATCTGCTCTCTTCATGGCGTCGCTTACTCTTATTCCAGGTATTGCTCCTCCATAACTCTCGGCAGCATAAAGACAATTACATATTGTGTCTCTATCTATAAAAGGTCTTGCTCCATCATGGATCGCTATAAGAGAGTAATCGGAGAAAGAAGAGAGATAATCCATTGCATGAGAGATGGACTGGGTACGGGAGGCGCCGCCTTCTATGAAAGCAATTGGGATTTCTCCCTCTACTTCTCCCAAGGAGGCTTTCATTTCTTTTTCTCCTCCCTTTGGAACAGTGACGACTACTCTCTTTAACTCCGACAGAGGGAGAAATGCATCAAGAGCCATTCTCACGATGCTTTTTCCATTAATGAGGGAGTATTCTTTCTTAGCTCCCCCTTGTCCATTGTTAAATCTCTCGCTTTTACCTGCTGCTGTTAAAATAAGTGCAAAATCTTTAGACATTCTCTAGTCTTGAAAAAACTATCTTTCTCATCTCCCTGTTGTCTTTATCTAATACTACACTAGATTCGTCAAGAAGGCGAGACAGGGCTGTGTCATAGAGCTTCTTTTCCATAGTAGGTAGAGCCTTGGTCTTTTGTCTTCTATATAGATGGTTTACCACAATAGCAGAACCAGCCAAAGTCCCTTCTCTCAAAAGGTTTTGGTTTTCATTTAATCGCTGCTTCCAATCATTTGTAATAGCGTGGGAGTTGTCGGAAAGAAGAGACAGGGCCTTCTCTACGTTTTCTTTAGTCTCAAGGTGCCTCAACCCCAAGCTTGATGCTTTTTCTTCTGGAACAAGGACAGTGGAATTATCTGAAAGAGACTGGAGTTTAATGTAGAAACAGTCGTTTCTCTCTTCTTTTTCTTTTATTCTGCATATGCCGAAAGATGGATAGACAACCATTTCCCCTATCTCGAAATTTTTAGATAATTCTGTATATTCCATATATTTATATCTATCAGAAAACAATAAATTAGTCAAAAGACGACAGAGGAAAGAAATTTATTTTACCTGTCTGGCCTGAATGTTTGACCCAGCTATTATGTCTTTTTTATTCACTTTGACACCCATTATGTCTATAATGAGGGTATGAAACATAGAGAAAGAAAAACCGGAGTTCTTCTCCACATTACATCCCTTCCTTCACATTATGGTGTCGGAGATCTCGGGGACGAGGCTTATAGTTTCGTAGATTCAATCAGCGATAAGGGTATAACCCTATGGCAGATTCTGCCTACAGGTCCTACAGGTTTTGGTGACAGCCCATATGCAGCAAGATCCGCCTTTGCTGGAAATGAGCTCTTTATTTCACCGAAGGCCCTTTATCTACAAGGCTGGCTTGATATAGATGATGTCCTTGTGAAGGCAAAGGAGAGCGATAGAGTCGACTATGGAGAAGCAAGGAGAATAAAGATGCCTATGCTTTTCAAGGCTGCTTCTAATTTCCTTACAAATGCTGAAAAAGAAGAAATGGATGATTTCCTCTCTTTCAGAAAAAAAGAAGGATGGTGGCTTGAAGATTATGCACTGTTCCAGGCTCTCTGTGCAAAATACAATGATTCAAGATGGTTCAGTGAATGGCCTAAGGAGTTGAGGGTAAGAGAGAAGAAGGCTATGGACAAGGCAAGAAAAGAACAGAAGAGCCTTGTGGATATCTACTGTGTCCTCCAGTATTTCTTCTTTACTCAGTGGGACAAGCTTAAGAAGTATGCCAATGAAAAAGGCGTCGAGATTGTCGGCGATATTCCAATCTTTGTTGCTTCTGACAGTGTAGACGCTTGGACGAATACAAAGCTTTTACAGTTCGACGAGAACTGTGTACAGGAAGCTTCTGCAGGTGTTCCACCGGATGCATTCTCCGCCACAGGCCAGTTATGGGGGAATCCTCTCTATGACTGGGATGAAATGGAGAAGGACGGATATGATTGGTGGATTAAGAGAATAAAGGCGAACTTTAAACTTTCCGATGTAATAAGAATAGACCACTTCAGAGGCTTCGAGGCATATTGGAGAGTTCCTAAGGGCGAAGATACTGCCATTAATGGCGAATGGGTCAAGGGACCGGGACAGAAGTTCTTTGATAGAGTAAAGGAAGTATTCGGTGATAATCTCCCCATTATCGCTGAGGATTTGGGTGTCATTACAGAGGAAGTGGAGGCTCTTAGAGACGATAACAAGCTTCCCGGTATGAAGATTCTTCAGTTTGCTTTCGGATTTAACGACGAGGGTGAGTTTGATACCACAAATGAATAC
This sequence comes from uncultured Spirochaetales bacterium, assembly GCA_945947045.1. Taxonomy (GTDB): domain Bacteria; phylum Spirochaetota; class Spirochaetia; order Sphaerochaetales; family Sphaerochaetaceae; genus Ornithospirochaeta. Next base: position 3,514 of record CAMEXG010000130.1, read on the forward strand.
CTTATCCATAATATGGGGGAAGTGTCGGTAGCATATACAGGCACCCATGACAACAACACGACTGTCGGTTGGTATAACTCTCTTGATGACGGAACAAAGGATATTGTCAGAAGATACTTTGAATGTGGTGACAACGAAGTGTTGTGGAAGATGATCAGAGCCCTCTTGATGAGTAATGCAATGTGGGTGATCTTCCCGATGCAGGATATTCTGGGACTTGGAGAAGAGGCAAGAATGAACGTGCCGTCAACCTGCGGTGCATCTAACTGGTCCTGGAAGATGAAGAAAGAAGACATTACATCTCCGTCTTTAGAAGGTATTAAATACTATTCGAAACTTTACGGCAGGGCAAAGTGAATATAATCCTCTTTGACAAAGGTGAAAGACACTTCGACAGTAAAGACGATAGAGTGATACATATCAGAAAAGTCCTCCACATGGGAGTGGGGGACTCTTTCCATGGTGGTGAGATTAATGGATGGGAAGGAAAATGCAGGATAGAACGCTTTGACGATAATGGCCTGGACTTCTCATTTACTCCCGAATTTGATTCTTCTTCTCTCTATCCTCTTACAATGATCATAGCTCAAGTCAGGCCTATATGCATGAAAAGGATACTAAGAGAAGCGGTATCGCTGGGAGTAGGAAAGCTTATTCTTCCCATCTCTGATTTGGGAGAAAAGAGTTATTCATCAGCTTCTTTATATACGGAAGGCGAGTATAAATCGATCCTCCTGGATGGAGCCATGCAAAGTGGAAAGACAGGGGTGAGCGAATGCATCGTCACCTCGAATATTGAAGAAGCCATAAAAGAAGCAGGAGAGGGTGAGAGGCTCCTGTTGGATAACGTCATAGGAGCAAGGCCTCTATCTTCCTTATCTTTGGAAAACAAGAGGGTAGTACTTGCAATAGGGCCGGAGAGAGGATGGTCTGAAAGAGAGAGAAGTGTATTCATCTCCTCCGGTTTCTCTCCTGTTTTAATTGGTAACAGAATCCTCAGAACAGAGACGGCTGCCGTCTCCGCTCCATCCATTGCTTTATCACGAATGGGGTTGATATGAGTGAAGAAACACTATCATTGATTTGGAGTCGCAGAACTATAAGAGACTTTGAAAGAAGAGAAGTCGAGAAAGAGACGGTAGATAAGCTAAAAGCCATGACACTTCGAGCCCCCAGCGCAGGGAATATGGAGATGTACTCTATATTGGAAGTGGAGGATAAAGAGAAAAAGAAACAGCTTGCTGCTATCTGCGACAACCAGAAGATGATAGAGAATGCACCACTAGTTTGGATTTTCCTTTGTGATATGGAGAAGTGGAAGAAGTACTTCATTTTCTCCAAGAGCCCTGAGAAGTTTAATATACCAATGCCTGAACTAGGGGCTGGAGATATGCTTTTATCTTTTGAAGACACAGTAATTGCAGCAGAGAACAGCGTCATTGCAGCTGAGGCCTTGGGCTTGGGATCCTGCTATATAGGGGATGTATTGGAAAACGGAGAGAAACTGGTGGAGCTTTTTTCATTGCCCCGGCATGTGATTCCCGCCGCCATGGTAATCTATGGATACCCCAAGTCAAAGGAGAGATTCCAGTCTACTCCTCGCCCTGATATCAACTCGTCAATCTTTATGAAGGATAGCTATAAAGAAAGGACATTTGAGGATCTGGAAGACGAGTACAAGGGACATAGGGAGTATAACAGGGAACATAAACGTCTTCCATTTAATGGAGAGGGAACTGTTGCAGATGAGTATTATGGACGAAAGTATACCTCAGAGTTTATGGCTGAAATGAATAGATCGGCCCTCTATTATATAGAGCGTTATCTAGAAAAAGAGTAGTTAATTATAATTCTTTTAGATTAAAAGAAATATAACCATAGACTTTAGATTGTACCATAGATAAACTTTAGATTATCTCATATACAAACTTTAGAATATCCCATACAATAACTTTAGATTATCTCGAGTGATATCCATTGATTAAAATAAAAAAAGATCAGACAAAATCTAGGATTTCCTCTTCTTTACACCCAAGAGCATTGGCAAGTCTCACTATAGTAGATACAGCAGCTTTATTAATATCTTTTGTCTTTAGTTCGTATTGTTGTAGTGTCCGTA
>CAMEXG010000131.1 GCA_945947045.1 uncultured Spirochaetales bacterium
ATCATTCAACAAAGCACTCTCCTTACCTATTTATATATAATCAATACTCCACAACAATCTCTATACCACTCCTGAATCTGACCTTTGCAATGACAGTGATCCTGCGGAGAGGACGCGGAACATATCCTCCGAGTATCTAGGAACGCCCCCGTTATAGGCCACAACCTGTCCGGTTGCAATGTACTTTCTGTCGCTCCTTTCATCCCTGTACTTTTTCCTCTTATCAAGGTATCTGGATTCCAGCTCCGCATACCTTCCGTCGACCATGTCGCCCTCAGATATGGAGGCGGAGCGGATGTATTCATCAAGCATCCTTCCGACCTCCTTAAGATCCGATTCAGCTTTTTTGAGGCTTTCCTCATTATGGAGTTGCAGATTATTTAAGTGAAGTGAAGTTTTTGCACATTGTTTTTTCTTTCAAAAAGTGTCCTTTTGCAGAATATTTTGAATTGCTCTCAGCATGTAAAAATGGAGAAATGTCTCAAGAATGAAAAGCTTAAATCTAACCATATATTTTCTAAAACAAATACTTCTCCACTTCATAGTCAATTCCGGCCTTTTTTGCCTGACTTGAAAGAAGACGTATATTGAGATGATACAGCTTTCCATCCTTAACAAAGTTTGTAGAGCATTGCCTAAAAGAAAAAGAAGTATTAGTCCTTATGCACTGTTCCCTTATATCCAGAACCCATGAATAGTCCATTATTCTTCCATTTGTATCTGACTCGCCTCCCACTGTTACTAAATCAATGTTGTCCAGATACTTTTCTATACTTAATGGTCCCACTAATGGCTGTGCCGTTATTCCCTTGTGTTTGATTGGAAGAGACGAGAAAATAGATAAGCGTTCATCTGCTGTCTTCTGATCCTCCACTGTACAGCAGACGTATACATTGTCATATCCATCCCCCCAATCGGGAGGAATGCAATCAAGAAAACGAGTGATACGTTTCGTCAGAAACAAAAAAGAACAGTCTTTTCTCTCTCGAATCATCTTCCAGACTTCATTTCGCCACTCGTCTGCATCTTCAATGAGAAAATCTGAAGAGAAGCAAAGCCATACAAGGCCGCTCTTCATCTTGTATTCTCCTTTTTTATTCCTTTCTATCGGACGATAGAACTGCTCCGTCTTCTTTATAATCGACGTATCTACACCTCTTTTTGCATCACCTTTATGAATATAGCAATGAAGACATCCTGTGCTACACTTTCTACATCCTCTCCAAGGGTTCCAACTTGAAGGCATATAATCTCCTTTTTCTTTTCCTCACAATCAGAATAGCCTATTATTAGGCAAGTATGGCAGATATTTGATAAACTAGAGGGAGAAAAGAATGACAATAAAAGATATTTCAAACGGAAGCGCAGTAACAATTCTATGGATTGTTTCCTCTCTTCTTTTTGTCATCAGTTTTATTCTTCTCTCAGGACATGGTTCCGGCCTTATTGCAGGATACAATACCGCGTCAAAAAAAGAAAAAGATAAAATTAACCAGAAAAAGTTATGTAGGATAGTGGGAGCCGGGCTCCTTCCGATTGCCCTTATTATCCTTATTATGGCTATCTTCTTTGATACCCTACCATCATTCTTTGTCTATATCTTCGTCTCCTTCACCCTACTAGATACAGCATTAATCGTAATACTTGCAAATACCAGGGCAAAGAATCTGTGAATTATTCATCCAACATGCCTAAGGCTCTTGAAAGCACATATGTAAAGTAGATATCAAGCCTATGATTGTTCCATTTATTAAGAATGGAGAAACCACATATATCCCATAGGTCTCTATCTGTAATTACGCCATATATCCATCGACTTATACTCTCGGGAGAAAAGACAATATCCCTTCCATATCTTCCAACAGGAAGAGGGACAAGAGGAACAGGGTCATTGTCGCTGATTATATTGAGGGCGTTTGTCACATCCTCTCCATTCTCGACTCCCACAGAAGGGCAGGAAAAACAGTAAGTGAAGATATCATTTTTATCTGCGAACTCTTCTAAGCTATAAGACATAAGATTAGCCACCGCAGCTCCCATACTGTGCCCGGTAACAAAGAAAATATTCCTCTCCTGTTTTACTTTCTCTTCCTCCAAGCCTAGTAGTTCTTTTAGATACCATCTAAATCTTTCCATAGTATTTTCCATGGAACTTTGGAAATAATCTGAAACGGCTCTGATATCTGTCAAAAAATCAGAGAAAGAGCCAGTACCTCTTATTACAACAAGAAAATAGTTTATTCCTTCTTGCTTATTGTAAGCAAAGGCAACTATAGGGTTTGAAATATCGTTGTTTTCTTTCTCATCTATCCAACAATCAGAAAACCCCAATTCAAAGACAGCGTTTTTCAATGAATCATTTGAAACATATATCTCTCTAGATAAGACAATGGCAGCCTTCGCCAATTCAGAATTATATCCAATCGAAGAGTCCGTAAGTTTGTTAATATCCCAATCGATATTCAATCTAACACTATTCTCCGATTCAAGAACAGAATGATAGGTCAGTATTTCTGAAAACATGGGATTGATTCCAAAGACCAATAACAGAATTGATGTAAACAGTATTTTCTTCATCGGGACGACTATAGTAAAAAAAAGAGTGATACACAATCAACAAGGTTAGTACCAGATACACAAGTTATACACAAAGGAGAAATCTAAGTGTTTATTACTTAAATGCTTCTCCATGTATCTTCACTCTCCCTCCAACTATTATTTCTCCATTATCCAAGTCTACGCCAGTAAAAAACATAGACGCTGGGATAAATTAATTCCCATAGCTCATTGCAGATTAGTGGACATAAGCCATCGATAATAAAATTAACATCCTTTTTGTAATATCACATCGAAGCTATGACTCCATAATTGTCTACTGGACTTTTGCCTTTTTGTATGTCCTTTGATATTAGAAATAGAAAAGCTCTTCAAACTTCTTTTCCAAGGCTATACAGATTACCAATGCAAGTTTTGCAGTAGGACTAAACTGTCCAGTTTCAATACTGCTAATGGTGTTTCTTGACACCCCCACAATATCCGCCAGATCCTGTTGGGACAAGCCCTTCTCCATCCTAGTCTTCTTTAAATTGTTCTTAAGTACCAGTTTATCTACCATAGACACCTCAGATTTTACTTATCTGAATGATCCACGAAATAAAGAAACAGAGGGAGGCTACACCATATAAAACAGCAATGATCAACTCATGTCTTTTTCTTGTCTTTACGTACTTTGATAAAAACACTGTACATAGACCAGATAGAACTGCAGACAACATCTCCGAAGGTATACGGGAAAGAATAATTCCATCCACTATCACAAAAATACAAGAAAAAAATACAGTCACCATCCATCCATACTTTATCCCGGACTTTGCAGCCTCAGCTTCAGCTACATCCATACCCATATTCTCTTCTCTACTCTTCTTCAATACTTCTTCTCTTGTCATATGATTCTCCTTGCCAAGTTTTATTGTCAAAATAATAGCTTTGCAAAGAAAACTTGTCAACAATTAATATTAATCGAGTTTATTGATTATTTTTTATAGCGGCTATTAAAACAGACAAGAGGCAACTATGGATACAGGTCTACTGATAAAACATATTCACGATTCTCTTGAAAAGAAAGCAAATAACGAATTAAGGGATAAAGATTTGACTTTAATGCAGGTCCCCATTCTTATAAAACTAAAGCATGCGGTAAATAGAGAGATGACTATGAAAGAGATTGAACATCGTTTTCATGTCGCCCAATCGACAACAGCAGGAATCGTCTCCAGAATGAAAAAAGAAGTATGTAAAGACATATGGTCATGAGGGTGCCAAGAGAATAAAAAAAGTCTCTATTACTAAATAAGGCGGATTATGCTCAAAAGAAGCAGAGTATAGTATTTCCGCAACAGAGTTCTTGATCACAAAAGGTTTTTCTAATGAAGAAAAAGAACTACTCTCTTCACTTCTGGAAAGAGTATTGGACAACCTAAGGTAATAACCTGAAGGTTTAACTTCTCTTAGGCATTGAGTAAAGATAAGAACCCCTTCTCATTTTTTTCGGGAAGGGGCTTATTCGGTTTTAGTTTTCTTCAAGGTACTCTTTCACTTTCTCCATTACTTTCCTCACTCTCCCTTCTTTATATGAAGGCTCCAAGCCGGCTGAAGCAAGAATCTCAGGATAGCTCTTACTTCCTCCTATTGAGCAAAGTGTAAAATATGATTCAAGAGCCTTGTTCTTGTCTTTTAGGTACTCCATAAAGAGATCCACAGCACAAAGCTCAGAGAAAACATAGGAAATGAGATAGCGGGGAAACATGAAAACTCCCATATTTCTCAATAATGCCGCACCTTTCCAATTCTCTTCCTCCATTTCTCCCTCACTTACGTTAGGATAGTATTCACTCTGTATCTCCATCCATTTTTCATTAATCTCGTCAAATGATGCACCAACGTGGGTGTAGATCCAAGTATTGAGTTCATGGATGGAAGTATATGAAACCATCGATTTCACTGCTTCTCTGAAATGGGAGAAACGGAATTTATCTGCATCCTTTCCAAAGAAATCTTCTGCATAAGGATAAGAGAAGAGCTCCATTGTCTTTGATGGAATCTCAACAGCGTCCAAGGGCATTTCCCTTAGCATGGTCAAATCTAGTTTTTTATCTGACATATAACTCTGGAAAGCATGTCCCACCTCATGAGTGAACACTGCTACATCCCAGTCTGTTCCATCTAAGTTTCCAAAAACAAAAGGATACATTCCCTTCTTCAAATCCGTACAATATCCCATACCTGAAACTTTATTAGGAGAAGCATCTACATTTATGCTATCTGTTTCTATCATTCCTCTGAAAAAGTCATCCATATCTGGAGACAAGTCTCTATACATTTTTGATGCTGCTGTTTTCAGTACGTGGGATCCACCTGCAGGCTTTGCATTACCGTCAGAGAACATTAGACCTAAGTCTATAGTGGTCATTTTCTCCAGTCCCAATCTCTTTCTTGTCTCATCTGTAATATCAGAAAGAACTGGAACCACATATTTCTTTATATCTCTGACAAAGGCATCCATTTCTTTCTCTCCATAACCAAGTCTGGAGTAGTTGACGTCCATATATTCAAGATAATTTGAAAAACCGTTTTCCCTTGCAATCTTATCTCTTAGGGCGACAAGCTTTACCAGCATCCCACCCAAAGTATCTTTTTTATCAAGAAATGCCTTTGCAACAGCTTTCCTTGACGCCACTCTTACTTTTCTATCAGGAGAATTGAAAAGAGGCATGAGCTGTCCCTCGCTCTTCTCTTCCCCCTCATACTCTATGCGGGTCATAGCCTTCTCTCTCTGATAAGCTGAAACAAGAGATTCTTCCTCCGCCCTCTCTTTTTGAGCCTTACTTCCTGTAGAGATACTCTTTTGAAGTTTATATGTCAAAGCAGGACCATACTTAGAGACAAGTGAAGGATAGTTATTGTTTTCGAGTAGCGCCTTTAATAAAGGAGAGGTGTCAAGCATCGCATTGCCTTCGCTCTCCTCTTGCAGGGCCTTCTGCCAAAAGGTATCAGAAGAATCTAAACTGGAGTGAATATAAGAGAGAGTATAGTTATATCCCACCTC
>CAMEXG010000132.1 GCA_945947045.1 uncultured Spirochaetales bacterium
ATATAGCCTCCCTCCCCTTTTCAATTTTTTCTCTAAAGAGAAAGAGGCGAACGAGAATAATAACCATTCCAGGAATAAGGAATAGACTCTTACCGAAGACAAGGAGGGAAAGAAGAGTCGCCGATACTCCGATCACTCCGCTTATCCTATTCTCTTTCTTCTCCATAGCTCTGATGAATATTACACAGAACATTGCAGTCATAACAAACTCTACGCCTTCCGAATACTTACTTAAAGCCCCGCCCAACACTGAGCCAAGTGTCACTGATATAACCCAGTAACTTTGGTTTAAAAGAGACACAAATAACATAAACCAGCCTTCATCAACGCTCTCTGGAACATTGGCACTGCAGTTAATAGAGAATGTCTCATCGCACATAGAGTAAATTAGATAGAGGCTTTTTAAACCTCTTCCTCTATACTTTTTTAGTAGTGTAAGGCCATAAAAGATATGTCTTGCCTGTACTAACAGGGAAAGAAAGAATACTGATATGGGCTGAAATGTGGAGAGAAGCATGGAAACAAGGAGAAACTCCAATGAGCCTCCAAAGACCAAAATACTAGTGAGAGTCGGGTACCAGAGAGGAAGCCCCGATGACCTGAGATATATTCCATATCCCATTCCAAGCACTATAAAGCCTGCAAGAATTGGAAGAGTATGGGGAAATGCCGCTTTTAAAGCAGACAAGACTTTATTATCCTTCATAGATTATCTACACCCGAAGGAAAGCCTACTTGAATAGTATGAGTTAATCAACGAGTTTCAGTTTCTTTTTTGAGTTTAATCTCAAATACAGTACCTTTTCCTTCCTCGCTTTCCACGCATATTTCTCCCCCCACTATTTCTATGACTCTCTTCACCAACGCCAGTCCCAAACCGTTTCCCTCTGTCTGATGAGAAGTGTCAGCCTGATAAAAACGATCAAAGATATGGTTAAGTGTATTTCTACTCATTCCGACTCCTGTATCAGAGATATAAACCCTCACTTCCTCATCATCTTCTTCCAGTACTACAGATACTTTTCCCCCGCTGGAAGTGAACTTTACAGCATTTCCAATAAGATTATTCCAAACGATATCCAACAAATCCGGATCAGATACTATCATTACATCATCTTTCACCGATGCATTTAGAATGATTCCTTTTTCTTCAGAAGCATCTACAAAAGAGAGAAATGCAGAAGCGACTCTGGCAGAGAGATCAAATAACTTCTTCTCCGGGTATATCTCCTGGTTTTCAAGCTTATTCAGTTTGAGGATATTGGAAACCAAATTAGACAACTTCTTCACATTCTTCAGTATCATTGCAATTCTTTCATTTCTCTCTTCTTCTGATAAAGAAGGATCTTGAAGAATCTCACAATAAGCGGAGATAGTGGATAGAGGCGTCTTAAGCTCATGAGACACATTGGAGATAAAATCCTTCTTCATTGTCTCAGAAGACTCCAGCTCCTTAGCCATTTTGTTTATACCGTCAATTATTTCATCATATTGGTTAAAGAGTTCAAACCTATGGAACGGTTCGATCCTATAGGAAAAATCACCCTTTGTTATGGCCTCTACACCCTCCATTATTCTTTTGACTTGTCTCTTCTCACCATACCATGAGCGAATAATATCTTGGATGGTAAAAAGAAGAGAGAGAAATATGATATTAGACAGTGTTAAAATCGCTCTATGTCTGAACATCTCCTCCGTCATATTTAGACCATAGGAAAAGAGAATCATACTTACTCCCAGAATAAGAGAGCAACAAAAGAAAGAACCAAAAGCGTTGACAATGACTCGTCCCAACTGTTTTTTTGCTTTTCTTTTCAAAGCAACACCGCCTTATATCCAAGTCCGTGGACTGTCTGTATCTCAAAATCTTTGGAAGCAGAAAACTTATCTCTCAGCTTCGTAACATAGACATCCACAGTTCTTGTAGAAGATGTAGTCTCGCTATCCCAAAACTCATCCATCAAATCCTGTCTGGAGAATGTCTTCTTAGGGTAAGAAAGAAGTTTGAATACAATATCAAACTCCCTTGGAGTCAAAACAACCTCCACTCCGTCTACATATGCACTTCGCTCTTCCCTATCCAGTACAGTACCTCCGATTACCAGATGTTTCGACTGTGCAATCCCTGTGCGTCTCAGTATTGCCTTTATCCGCATCTTCAGTTCATCAAATTCAATAGGCTTCACCATATAGTCGTCGATACCTATCTGAAAGCCTTTATGTTTACTCTGTATATCGTCCAAGGCGGAAATAAAAAGAAGAGGGATTGTAGGATTGACGGATCTTACCTGGGTTGCGAACTGAAAGCCGTCTGTGCCAGGCATCATTATGTCGGAGATAATTAAATCAAAAACATTCTTATATATTGCATCATAAGCTTTTTCTGCATCATAAGCATAACAGACTTCATAACCATTTCTCGATAAGAAAGTCTCCAGCGCTTTAGAAAAATCTCTATCGTCGTCTACAATCAGAATCTTAAACATTCACTCTCCCTATTTCTGTTATGATTCAGTTTATTGTATTTTACAAAAAAAAGAGAGAGCCCGTTATTAACATAAGTACCAGATGGCAAAGAGAAGATACCTATGCCGGCAAATCGGGCGTCTCTCGCGGGAAGGCAGATTCCCGCCCATTCACTATGGATGGCAACATCATGTGAAAAGATAATTCTTAATTGTTAATAAATTGTTATTACTATTTGTAGAATGAAAGAAGAATGACGGCCTTTATAGGGGGAAAGACCGTCACTTGAAGGGGAGATTGTTTCGCTCTAATGTTTATCAAAGTACCTTTGACAAATTCAGTATTGCACGACACTATGTTGAAGTGATACAGACAATATGTAGATTGTAAGGAGTTTTACAAAATGAAGCTTTTAATTGCATCGGATATCCACGGCGACTACTATAGGGCGGAAGAAATACATAAGATTTGGCTTAATGGAAATTTCCAACACCTTATTCTCTTGGGCGACTTATTATATCACGGACCGAGAAATGATCTCCCTCCATTTTATAATCCGAAGAAAGTAATACCTATACTCTCAGAAATGAAAGACTCGATCATTGCAGTAAGAGGAAACTGCGACGCAGAAGTAGACCAAATGGTTCTTCCTTTCCCTATTCTCGATGACAGGAGAGAAATCGAAGTGGATGGAAAGAGAATCCTCCTTATCCATGGCCACCATGAAACAGACACGACAGGATTCGATATAGTCATGTCGGGGCATACACATATCCCTGTATTGGAAGAAAGGGAGGGAGTTGTTTTTCTTAATCCAGGTTCCACTACAATTCCCAAGGGAGGCAGCGTACCTTCTTATGCCATTTGGGATGATGGCAAGATTTCTATTATTTCTCTAGACAACGGAGACATAGTCAAAGAATGGGAATGACATATCAACAAATACAATGCCGTCTTCTTCCCTGATGGATACTTTTCCTCCATGAAGCTCCATTATCTGGTAGACGATAGATAGTCCCAGTCCACTTCCGCCTTGGGTTCTGGATGCATCGCCTCTTGCCCAAGGTTCGAAGAACTGAGGTAAAGGATCAGGGAGACGGCCGCGGTTAGAGATTGTGACGACCAGGTAGTCGTCTGTAACGACGGCCCTCCACTCCGGCTTCTCATTTCCGGTTCTATATTCGATTGAGTTCTTCAGTACTTCCAAGAATGCCCTTGATACCAGTTTCTCGTCTCCATATATTGTTATATCGTCACTTATTTTGACGTCGACTTCAGCCTTTGCAGTCATGACTACATTCTCAGCTTCCGCCTTCAGACTCATCTCTCTCTTTTCACACTTTGCATCCGGAGACAAGAGATATGAGTAATACGAGACGCTGGCTATTCTACTCATAAGAGTGTCGTTTTCTTTTTTCAGTGATTTGATTGTGTCTCCGTTAAGAGGGAACATTCCGTCCTGTATACCCTCCAGGAGCATATTCATGCTTGTTACAGGCGTATTCAAGTCATGGGAAATATTTCTAATCCACTCTTTACGAGAAGCGGAGTGACGCCTTAAGTCTCTTCCTAAAGCTTCAATGGAATCTCCCATCTTCTGATACTCTTCTATCTTCGATGGGGGCATGGTAATGTCAAACTGACCTTTGGAGAGTTTACTCAGGGCGTCTTCTACATCTTTTACCTTTCTTTCAGTTTTCCTGGAAAGTACATATGCAAGAATAAAAGCAAGAATCAAGGCAATAGGAATGGAGAATCCCATTACCCTGTATACCTCTCTCAGAATAAACTTTGTAGGGGTGTAGTAGTCTACTGAATAAACCAAAACATCAAGATAAGCGGAAAGAGCGCCGTTGATATAGATCTCTATTGTACCTGCCACATCGGCCCTGGAGATAGACTGTGGGTATGTAACAGTAGTTTTTCCTTTATAATCGGTACGGGAGAAGACTGCATCTGTAACTTCCATTACCAATGGATTAGTTATTGTAATGTCGATTCTATACTTTGGTGCATTTATCTCAAGAGTTTTGCCTCCGCTTACTTGAGCCGAAGAAGATGACGACACATGCTGCATGTAAGTAAATGTATTATTTACAAAAGAGGAAAGCTGAGGGATTATCTTACCCTTTCCCGATTGACCGAAGGTAAGCATCTGTCCGTCTTCAGAACGAAGTATAAACCCCGATATTCTCTCAGACACATTTGAGAACACAAAGTCGTAGATACTTTTTGTTCCTTTAAAATCTGCGTTTTCCAGACTAATCTCCACATTCTCTGCAAACTCATCGAAGACTTGGCTTGACCAAACATAGACAAGAGAACGAGAGAAAAAAGTAATGCACATCAACTGAAAGAATATTGCCAACAGTACGATGCTTACTATAGATATGAATAGTCTGAAAAACTGTTTATGCACTTACGCCTTCTTTCCAGAGAATCTGTAGCCGTATCCTCTGACAGTATCAATCCAATTACCTGGTCTGAGTTTTGTGCGGATATTCTTGATATGAGTATCGACAACTCTTTCATAACTTTCGAAAGAATAATCGAAACACTCTTCGAGAATCTGAGCTCTAGTAATGAGGTTCGGGGCATTTGTAACTAAGTAAAGCACAATCCTCCACTCTGCAGCAGTAAGGTTGATCTTTTGACCATTTACCTCGATTTCATGAATATCCTCATCGATCATAAGGGTATTCTCTCCATCAAAGTACTTATACTGGTTCTTGCTCTCCTCAGCTCCTTCGTCGATTCTTCTAAAAAGAGCCTGGATTCTCAATACCAATTCCTTTGGACTGAATGGCTTTGTAATATAATCATCTGCACCAAGCTCAAAGCCGAGAATTCTGTCGCTTTCATCCACGCGGGCCGTAAGGAATATTACAGGGAGTCTAGGAGACTTGGTCTTTATTTCTTTTACAAAGGCAAAGCCGTCGCCATCAGGAAGCATAACATCCTGTATCAGAAGATCCGGGACCCGATGGGCAAAACCTGCAGTTGCATCTGCAATGCACTTAAATCCCTCTGACTCATAGCCTGAGAGTGTCAAATATTGAACGACTCCGTTTCTAATGACCTCATGGTCTTCCACAACATAAATAAGCTTCATAGAAAAAT
>CAMEXG010000133.1 GCA_945947045.1 uncultured Spirochaetales bacterium
GGCTTGTTTGTGTTGGATACGGGCATCCTTGCTGGTAGCTGCTTTGATGCGAAGATCCTCAAGAAATTCCCAAAGCTGAGACTTGCCATCCTGCGTCTCTCATAGAACTCAACATTATACATTAATATATGGTCTCATGAGCAATATTATTCTTTTGCTCAAACATATGATAGCATTTATGCTATCAAAAAACAAGAGGAAAAGCCCTCTTGCGTTGTGGTTTTATAGCCACCTGACCTGTGACCTTCTAGTTGGACCAAAAATCCAATTAGGAGGTTTTTCAAGGACTTGGATCTTGTAGAGCAGCTTGGCTCCGGCATGAACCGTATCCTCCGCTCATATGATAGGAGCATCTTCAGAATCTCTGAACACTTCATCCGTGTGGCTTTTCCTTTTGCCGAATCACCAAATGAGAATGATCCCAGAAACAGGACAGATGAGACTGTGGATGATACTGAAAATGAGACTGTAAATGATACTGTTCAGAAGCGAGTGAAGGATATCATACGCCGTGTTCCAGCTGCCACGTATCAGTATATCGCAGAGAAGAGCGGTGTCAGCCGTGCAACGGTGGCAAGAGCTATCAAGCATATGGTTGAAGCCGGTGAGATAAAGCGTGAAGGAACGGATAGAAAAGGCAGCTGGCGCATATTGAAATGAGAGTGACTGATGACATGGAGAGATGGCTATGAGTACATATAAATCACCTTTTGGTATCTGTGGAAGAAGTACTTGCATTGAAGAATGGCAGCGGCTCGGGTATGGGGTACAGCGATAAGTATAGGAGTGTTGTGTGACTGTTCTTAACAGTGCACAATACTCTCATGATCAAAGTGTGTTGTCACAATTAGTTGCTTAGTTCCCGAATACCTAATCTATATGTAAAAAGTGGCGAAAACAATCATATATTTTTGTCAATATGCATTTTTCTGCATTGATAATAACTATTTATAGTATAATAAGATATAAAATCGTGTAAACCCTATTGTGCCACCTTGGCAAGGATGATCATTAGGTTTTGTCTTAAGTCGTTTTTAATATGGAAATATCAAGTATATGATCCAAGCAAAATTAGAACTATATTTTGCCTCTACTTTTGATGACATGTAATGGCTATTTCAATATTCCTTATATCTCATCCCACAAGAAATATAATTGACCCGAAATAAACCCTGGAAATTCTTGCTCCGGGGTGAATTAACCAATAAACGGAGGTATTTTAAGTCCTAAATACAGTAATAGACATATTTGGCATTTTAATGTGTTATTTAGATATTAAAAAGACAGATAAGGCGTATTAAAATAGAAATGAAGAAGTCTTACCAGGAATATATCAGCGAATTTGGAAAGAAGATAAAGACCTACAGAATCATGAAGGAGTTATCTCAAGAAGATCTGAGTGACAAAACTGGCATTTCCAAAAGAAGTATCTCCCGATTGGAGCAGGGGGAGTCTATACAGATGGATAATCTCTTTAAGATTCTGATAGCTCTAGATCTTGGTGACAACATAGACCTCTTGGTTCCCGATCAGACCAGGAGGCCAAGCTATTATCTGGAGTATTCTGACTCCGGACCCCAGCGAGTCAGAAAGAAGCGTGTGAAAACAACTTTCAAATGGGGAGATGAATCATGAATACTACTGCAGAGGTTTATCTATGGGGAACAAGAATCGGTATTATTCATCAGGATATAAATAAACCTTATTCCAGTTTTGAGTATGATAAATATTAACTCAGAAGCGGAATCGAATTGTCTCCGCTACGTATACCTCTTTGCGGGGCAATCTATGAGTTGTATAGACAGGGGACCATGTAAAAAAACAATCACAAATTAATGTATTCAATTTCATATGGAGTTCTCTCTAGATTACTTTTTGTCCTTATTAGAAGCATGTCAAACTCTATTCCTATACAGTATAGGAGGGTGTAGATTTTTAATATTGAAAATCCACCCCTTGGGGCTATATTGGGTACCTCTTAGACTTTAGGTAATTTTCTAAAGATAAGGAGGGTACTCTCATGGGAAGACCCAAGGGTTCCAAAAACAAAGTAAAGGCGATTATCTTTACTGGTGACATTGATAATGTCATATCTGATAGAATCGCTGAGAAAGAATCGTTAAGTGCAGAGACTACTACACTTTCTGAAGAGATGAAGTGTCTAAAGACTGACATTAGAACAAAGAATCGACGGATAAAAGCCTTGGAGAAAGAGATAACAAAGCTTAAAGAAATGAAAGCTGAAAAAGAAGCTCCAAAGCCTCTTGATATCGATGACGACGCAGTCGTTATTGAAGAATCATAATCCCCTTACTTATATTTCCCCTCATTGGACCATAGAATCCTTTGAGGGTTTTTATTCTAACCTTCTTCCGGATGTTCTTTCTTATATGCCTCTACAGCATTCCTGGCTCTATTTGACAAGTCCTCACCAGAAACGGCAGGAGAGAAAATGCATAGGACCTTCAAGAGTTCGTCACCAGTGTTTATTATCTGATGCATATCTCCTGGAAGAGCGCAGATCATTGTCATTGGCTCGAAGTCAAATTCTTCATCATTCACAGATGCTTTCCCATGACCTGATAGGCAGAACATGGCTTCTGTAGAGTCTTGGTGCATGTGGTTATCTACTTTTGCTCCAGGAGCCCATTCTGTCATATGGATTGAGAAGTCTATTGGATCCGAGGCAGTGTCTGTTGTCATGATAGGTGTCATAACTCTGTTAAAAGGTTCTGGTACTTTTATTCCATTTTTAGCGTCATATTTAAAAAACATATTCTCCTCCTTTTTAGTTGTTGTCTCTTCTTTCTATTTCATCTTTTGCGTCTATGGCTGTTTCCATTAAATATTTCCCCATGTACTTCTTTTTATGAGGGGATGAAGCAATTGTGATTCTGATTGGGGCCCCGTCATCAGAATTGACGCACAATACAATTCTATTCCATCTTAACTCGTCTTCTTCTGTCTCTATCACTGCATAATAAGACGAAAGAGGAGAAAGAAGATGGAACTCATTTTCTGTGACGATGGCGCCAATATTCTCTTTCTTTGATCTACAGATTAGATAGTTGTCGCCGTTATCTGCAACATATTTTGCAGCAGTATAACTCCCTGCTCCTCCCAAAGATTCTTCATTTTTTAAGAGTATTGACAGCATCCTTGAATATTTAGCCTTGGCTTCCTCTTTTTTCCTTCTTCCTGTTGTAATGAATCTAATGTTTAGGAGGGTAATCGGTATGATGATGACTATTAGTACTATCTGCAGAATGGTCATATTTTTTGCTTCCTTTTCTTTTATATTACACTAAAATCGTATATTGTATACGATTATTATTTTTGACTTTAGAGAAAGTGTCGTGCAAGATAAATGAGGAGGAAGCCTTTTGTTTACCATTGAATTCATTCTTCCCTATACAAACTTAGGACCTGCAGTAGAACAAGCCTTTAATGAGCATCCAAAGAAAAACGAGATGTCTTGCAGAATGCTGTTTATCGCCCATTCCAGAGTCAAGAGTTCGGAAATCAGAGGCGATATCATTATAGCCCGTGGTCTTACTGCTACTTTTCTAAATAGAATGCTTAAAGGCTCGTTTACTGTGGTTGAAATCCCCATGACAGGCTACGATATTCTTAGGGCGATTAATATCGCCCAAACCAAGTATAAGGAATCTGACATGGCCATAATTGCAACGGAAAATGCAATCTATGGCTTTGAAGAAGATATACAAGAGCTATTTCCCCATGTAAAAGCCTATGAAATATCATTCGATTCTGATATCGCCGCCGTCATAAAAAAGGCGGTCAAGGAAGGTGCGAAGGTAATAGTCGGAGGAAACGAAGTCGTCACAACTGCCATTGACCTAGGATATAAAGGCGTAAGAATCGAGACGGGAAGACAGGGGATAAGACAGGCTATAGATGAAGCATGGAAGATACATACATCTAAGCTTGAAGAAGAACTTAGAGGTTCGAGGTTAAATGCTGTCATCGAAAATATCGAGGAAGGTATTCTTGCCTGTAATAAGGAAAAGGAAGTTACTGTATGTAACGCCTATGCCCAAGGCTTATTGGGTAAGCCTATGTCCGGCATCATCGGCAAGAACCTCTCTGAGATTCATCCTGATTTAGATAAAGTGCCTTTCGAGTCGTTAAAAAAGAATGAGACATGCTACTTTATAAACATAAACGGAACCAGAACTGTGGTGAACCGAATCCCTGTTTTGGTTGATGGAGAGTTCGGCTCTGGTACCATTGTCCTTCAAAAACTATCTTCTATTGAGAAGATGAAGGCTGAAAGTATGATCAGCGCCAATTCCAAAGGTTTGGTCGCCAGCCATACTTTCAAAGACATTATAGGGGAGAGTAAAGCTATGCTTAGAACAAAGAGCCTTGCCCTCAACTACTCTAGAGTAAATGCAAATGTACTTCTCTTGGGAGAGACCGGGACTGGAAAGGAGTTATTTGCCCAAAGTATACATAACGCCAGTAGCAGAAAGTCAAATCCATTTGTTGCCATAAACTGTGCGGCACTCCCTGAGTCGTTGCTTGAGAGTGAGTTGTTCGGATATGCAGAGGGTGCTTTCACCGGTGCTTTGAGAGGCGGTAAACCAGGGCTCTTTGAACTAGCCGACAAGGGTACAATCTTTCTTGATGAAATCAGTGAGATGAGTTTTTCACTGCAAGGACGACTTCTTAGAGTATTGGCTGAACGATCTATAAGGCGTATCGGTCATGATAAAGTCATTCCCATAGACGTAAGAATAATAGCTGCAAGTAACCAGGACTTGGAGAGACTGGTGGAAGAGAAGAAGTTCAGGGAGGATTTGTTTTATAGACTCGATGTACTTCGCCTTACTATCCCTCCACTTAGATCAAGGAAGGAAGATATTCCAGCTCTTGTGGAGAACTATATTTCTCACTATGACCAAAAGAACGGTATGCATAAGCATATGATAGACCCTGACATCTTCCCTCTACTTGAAAAGCGAAATTGGCCGGGGAACGTAAGGCAGCTGAGAAATCTATGTGAAAGACTATCTGCCATCGTATCGGACTCTCTCATATCCCAGGATGCAATCGAGATGTGTCTTCCTGAAGAGAATACAGAAAGTTTCTCCTCAGAAAAAAGCGAAAAAGAAGTAATCGAAGAAGTTCTCAAGAAATATAAAGGGAACAAGAGCAAAGCGGCAGTCGCCCTGAATATTGATAGAACTACGCTGTACAGAAAAATGAAGAATCTTAATATTATGTAGCAATGCAACAACAATACCACACATTATGCAACATTATATAGGTTTCTGGTTGTTGCTACTAAGGTAAAAATAGGGGTGCTAAACTGGTAAAATAAGTTTGGCACGGTTTTTTCATGTGAATTGTTGAACTAAAACAATCGGAGGAAAAAATGAAAAAAGGTATTTTGGTTTTGGTTTTGACATTAATTGTTTCTCTTTCTCTATTTGCTAATGGAGCACAGGAAGGCAGTGCTGCTTATCCTGCAGGAGCTGTCGAGTTGGTAG
>CAMEXG010000134.1 GCA_945947045.1 uncultured Spirochaetales bacterium
GCCTTAGCAACTTCTACGCCAAAGATCTGGTCAGCCATGAACTTAGCATCCTTTTCAAGCTGCTTGACTGCTGCCACTACGAATGCATCGCTCTGTGCTGGGTATGTGACTGTTACAACTGATCCGTCGAATGCATACTGGCAAGCTGCTGCCACTGGGTATGCCTTTACAAGAGCTGCTGCCACATAGTCAACGTCAGCCTTTGTTGTTCCAGCAGGAACTGTGATCTCTGCATAATCGCTGTAAGCAACAACGTTAGCTGTGAGGCCGTGTGTTGTAATGATTGTAGCGAATACAGGAGCAACTACTGGAGCTTCAACAACTTCTTCGACAACTGGAGCCTTCTCTTCTGCCTTGAAGAAAGAAGCGAAGACAGAATCGATATAAGATGTGACAGTATCGTTGAGATAGCTGAGAGCTGTGATAATATCATATGTTGTGATTGTAGGATAGTTGATTACAAGTGTTCCTTCCTCTGGGATGGAATATGTAACATACTGTGCATACTGAGGGAAAGCACTAGCTGCAACAGCAAAACAAGCATCAATATCAGACTTATAAATATAATCAGCTGGGTAAGTAATGACTGTCTTATTTGTATCAGAATCAACTTTTGCTTCAGCAAGTCCTCTATAGCTGTACCAAGCTATAACTTCACCCTCATCTGTAACTGTGAAAGACTTATCTTCAACAACTGGTGCTTCTTCAACAGGAGCTTCAACAACTTCAGCCTTTGCTGTACCGAAGATCTGGTCTGCAGCCCATTTGACGTCACTTTCAATCTGAGCAACAACTGCTACGATAACGGCATCGGACTGTGCTGGGTAGCTAAGGTTGAGCTTGTCGCCGTCAAGAGTATAAGTTACAGCACCTGCTTCTGGATATGCTTTGACAAAAGCACTAGCAATCATCTGTACATCATTTGCAGTTGTTCCAGCTGGAAGTGTGATCTCAGCGTGGTCTGAATAAGCAACAACATTAGCAGACATACCATATGCGCTGATAATTGTAGAGAATACAGGAACTTCAACAACTGGTTCCTCAACAGGTGCTTCTGCAACTGGTTCTTCTACAACCACTGGTTCCTCTACGACGACTGGAGTCTCGACAACTGCCGGCTCCTCTGCCTTAGGGGTCTCAACAACTGGTTCAACAACAGGTTCTACAACTGGCTCAACAACTACAGGAGCCGGTTCCGGTGTAGTCACGACAGGAGTTTCAGCCTTTTTCTCTTCCTGAACTGGTGCTGTTGTGACTGGAGCAGTGGTAGCTGGAGCGGTAGTAGCTGGAGCTGTAGTAGTTGTTGTTGCAGTTTTGTCAGCCTTCTTACTGCAAACAGTAAAGCTGAAAAGTACAGCAACTACGAGAAGTGCTACGATAGCCCACTTTCCAAAACTCTTTCTTTTCATTTTGTCGCCATCCTTATTTCCCATTTTCATGAGAACTCTTAATGTTTTATCTTTACGACTCTTCTAGGAAACCTAGCCGAGTTGAGACATGCACTCTTCGTACAAGCCTCACCAATTCCCAATCCCCCAAACGGAAGAATTTCTTGATTGCAGACAAGGATCCACAATCAAAACAGATACACTGTCCTTCAACGATTATGACACAGAAAGCAAAAAACGTGAAACGAAATTCTAAACGAATTATGCTTTTTATCCCCTAATTACGGTGTAGTTTTTGTGTAGTCTATCAGAGAAAACAATAAAAGAGACGAAAGTTACAGAAATAAATGAAAAAACACAAATTTTTCAAATATTTTTTACCACTTCTCTACACGATAAAATAAACCCTCCACTTATTAAAGCGAAGGGCATTTTTTGAATAACAAATGGGATCAGCCATTCTTCTTGACAATAAGTTCCTTGACCTTTGCAGCCTTTCCAACTCTTGAGCGGAGGTAGTAGAGCTTTGCTCTTCTGACACGACCTCTTCTGACAACTTCGATCTTCTCGATTCTTGGAGAGTGCATTGGGAAAATTCTTTCAACACCAACACCGTAGCTGATCTTTCTGACTGTGAAAGTCTTTCTGATGCCACTGTTGTTCTTAGCAATTACAATGCCTTCGAATACCTGAACTCTTTCTGTTGTTCCTTCAACAATCTTGAAGAAAACTTTAACTGTATCACCAACACTGAAATTTTCAGCATTCTCTTTGATCTGCTTAGCTTCAATCGCTCTAATGATGTCCATAATCATCGTCCTCTACTTTACTTATAATTTTCAAAAAATTCTGTCGCTCCTTTATGCTGAGAGAGGCATGCGAGAGCAGATCTGGCCGGTTGAGCAGCGTTTTTTCCAGCCGTTTACAATCGCGCCATTCGGTAATATGGCGATGATTGCCCGATAATAATACACTAGGCACATCTTTATTGCAATAGGTTGCGGGCCTAGTATATTGAGGATATTCCAAAAGTCCTGAATTAAAACTCTCATCTTCAAGACTTTCACTTGTTATCACTCCATCAATAAGTCTAAATAGAGCATCTATTATTACTATTGTAGATGTCTCACCAGAAGAGAGAACATAGTCTCCTATGGTTATTTCATCTGTGACATAATCATCTATCACCCTTTGGTCTATTCCCTCATAGTGACCACAGATGAAATAAAGTTCTTCTTCTTTTGATAAATCGGAAGCATAACTCTCTGTAAATTGTTTTCCACTGGGAGTTGGAAAAACTACCCTCTTTCCTTTTGCTCCACTTTCATCCAGAGCTTTAGCCAGCGGTTCAGGCATAATAACCATGCCTGCTCCTCCTCCAAAAGGCTCATCGTCTGCTTTTTGGTGAACACCGGATGCATATGAACGGAAGTTTATAATGTTATATTGTACAAGTCCCTTTTCAACAGCCCTCTTCATAATAGAAGACTTGAAAAAAGGCTCTACCATTTCAGGAAAAAGAGTAAAAATTGTAATCTTCATCTCTATTCCAACAAATAAGGGGCTTCAAGCACCAGTGTATTGCCATCAATATCGATGGAGCTGACATAGACAGGAAGATTTGGTACCAAGTATAGTTTTCCGTCACTATCTTTTCTGACAGAAAGCATCAATGCCTGAGCACCTTCAATTGTATCTTCCACAACTCCTACCCTTTTACCATCACAGAGAACTTCCATTCCATATAGATCAGCTACATAGTACTCACCTTTTTTTAGCTTTGGTGCAGCTTCTCTAGGAATATAGATGACAGATTGGGAAAGATTCCTCGCTTTTTCAGGAGTAGAATAATCCTTGAAACGCATTAGAAAGAGTTCGCCGTCGCTTCTAATAGAATCGATTTCAAGACAAAGCTCCTTGCCGTCTTTAGTAGTCAACTTACATGATTTTAGTTTTTTTAGATGTTTATACTCTCCAGAAAGAGAATAAACCCTCAAAAAACCATCAACACCATGGGTTTTACCTACTTTTGCCGATGCAAGGAGCATTGCTTTCATTAGTCAAGAATCTCCAAAGAGGCACGCTTGCCGTCACGTGTTGCAGAAGCGGAAAGGATAGTCCTGATTGCTTTTGCAATACGTCCCTGCTTGCCGATCACTTTACCTACATCTTCCTGAGCTACTTTTAGTTCAAGAATTGTAGACTTTTCGCCTTCAATAACATTGACACTCACCTCATCGGGAGCATCTACAAGGCTCTTGACCACAAACTCTACTAATTCCTTTTCCATCTCGACTCCTTTCAGGGATTAATCAGCCCTGCTTTCTGTCGAGTGAAATTCCTTTTCCATTGAGAAGGCTCTTGACTGTAGGTGTAACTACGACACCCTTCTGAATCCATGCCTTGACCTTAGCGTCATCAAGTGTAACTTGATTCTCGCTTTCTACCGGGCGATATGATCCGACTTCATCAATTGTCTTAGAAGTTGCTGCGATTCTGTTGTCCTGCACTACGATCCTGTAATAAGGTCTCTTCTTTGTGCCCATTCTCTTGAGTCTCATTGTTGTGCTCACGGTTATTCTCCTTATACTACATGAAGGCTCACATGCCAAATTGCTTCATCATCTGAGCCTGTAATTTCTTATTTCCTGCAAGCTTCTTCATCAAAAGCTTACTCTTTTCAAATTTCTTCAAAAGACGATTTACTTCAGCAACGCTTGTTCCGCTACCTTTAGCTATTCTCTTTCTTCTTGACGGTCCGATAATTCTATAGTTTGATCTTTCAAACTTTGTCATAGATCTGATGATGGCCTTCTCTCTTTCCAGTTCTTTGAGATTAATGTCATCTTCAGAAATATTACCCTTGGCTCCTGGTATCATTTCAATCAACTTATCAACACTTCCCATCTTGTTCATGTTTTCAAGCTGATCAAGATAATCCTGAAGATCGAAGGTATTCTTCTCCATCTTCTTCTGGAGTTTCTCTGCCTCTTTCTGATCGAAAGCCTCCTGAGCCTTCTCGACAAGAGACACAACATCACCCATTCCAAGAATTCTAGAAGCGATACGCTCAGGATAGAAAGGATCAAGATCCTCCATCTTTTCGCCTACACCGATAAACTTGATAGGCTTACCGACGACACTTCTCAGGGATAGAGCTGCACCGCCACGAGTGTCGGAGTCGAACTTTGTAAGGATGACACCTGTAATGCCCACCTTTTCATCAAACTCTTTGGCAATGTCCACCGCACTCTGTCCTGTCATGGCATCGGCTACAAAGAGGCACTCGTCAGGGCGAGATACTTTTGCTACTCTCTGTATCTCTTCCATCAGTTCCTGATCAAGGTGCATACGGCCGGAGGTATCGATGATGACTGTATCGAACATTTCCCTCTTCGCCTTGTCGATGGCTTTTTCAGCCACCTTGGCTCGACTTCCTTCTCCAGGAAGGACAAAGACAGGGACTCCGACTTTTTCACCCAGGACTTGAAGCTGTGTAATAGCTGCAGGACGAACAAGGTCCGCTGCAACCATCATCACTTTTCTACCCTCTTTTTTGAGTCTATATGCAAGCTTGTGGGATGCCGTGGTCTTACCTGAACCTTGAAGACCCATCATCAAGATTACAGTAGTGGCATCCTTTCCCTTCAGCTTAAGCTTGGTCTCATCCTCGCTTGAACCAAGAAGAGAAACCATCTTGTCATATACAATCTTTGTAAACTGTTGGCCAGGATTAACAGAGTTAAGTACTTTCTCTCCCAAAGATTCATCGATAGTCGAGTTGACGAATCTTCTGACGACTCTAAGATTGACATCCGCATCAAGGAGGGCTTCCTTGATTTCATCTACTGCATCTCTAATGTTCTTTTCAGAAATCTTCCCCTTACCGGAGAGACTTCTCATTATTCCTGTGAACTTACTACTAATACTGTCAAACATTTCGTCTTCCGAAAAATAAACTCCAAGTAAAACTTATACAGTAAAACTATGTTGTTGGTCAACGTACAAGAATAGAGTGACGTCACTCTTTTCTTCTACCCTCTTCATCAAA
>CAMEXG010000135.1 GCA_945947045.1 uncultured Spirochaetales bacterium
ATCTGTGTCTTCCACGAAAAAAGGGGCCCCTTAGCTTCTGTCTGGCAATGGCAGCGGTCTGTGATACCCACCTATATAAATAATTATATATCAGATATTCCAGATGTCAAAAAGAAAAAGCAACAAGATGCAACAGGAGTGTAATATTAC
Source organism: uncultured Spirochaetales bacterium (assembly GCA_945947045.1). Taxonomy (GTDB): domain Bacteria; phylum Spirochaetota; class Spirochaetia; order Sphaerochaetales; family Sphaerochaetaceae; genus Ornithospirochaeta. The sequence goes on from CAMEXG010000135.1 coordinate 151, forward strand.
AATAGACTCTTCCTCATTATATATTCTTCATCAATATCCTTGATTATTTCAAAACCTAAGCTTTCATAAAGTGATACAGCGTAGTTTTCTTTTTGGCATGATAAAGAAACAGCTTTATATCCACGCATAGAGAGAAGAGATAGCATAGAAGAGAGTAGGCTTCTTCCTATGCCTTTTCCTCTGTACTCTTTCTCTACCGAAATAATGAGAGATGGAGTTTTGTTGTCAATATGACCGTAGTCGTCCATAATCCTTACCCAGACTGCGCCTACAACTAGGCCATCTAATTCAGCAATAAGAATATGGTCGTCTTTCTCTTTTCCTAGATTGTCTACATAAACCTGCAGTTCAGGTTTATAGATGATTTCAAAGGGGGGAGGGACTTCTCCTTTATGGACATAGATTGCCAAATAGAGGAAGCGGTCAAGCAGTTTGATCTCTTCCTCCTTTATTTCTCTTATTGTATATGTCATGCTTTACTCGAGTTTTAAGACCAGTTCTTTCCTTTCTGTCTCAAGGTGTGTGTATTTCACTCCTGCAGCATCCAGCATTCTCTTACTGGCCTTTGTAGCGTCACTGTCTTTATATTTGTCCGAGAGGTATACGATTCTCTTTATTCCACTCTGTATTACGGCTTTGGCGCATTCGTTACAAGGAAAGAGAGCCACATAAAGAGTGGAACCCCTGAGAAGAGATGAATTGTTGCAGTTAAGGATGGCGTTTAATTCAGCATGGCATACATAAGGATATTTGGTCTCTCCCCATTCTCCTTCTCTCGCCCATGGGAGAGTGTCGTCACTGCAGCCACGAGGAAAACCGTTATAACCCACACCGATGATCTTATTGTCATCAGAGACGATACATGCACCGACCTGAGTATTGGGATCTTTACTTCTCATAGAAGAAAGTACAGCCACTCCCATGAAGTATTCGTCCCAAGTGATGTAATCTTTTCTTTTTCCAGTCATATCCACCTCTTTACTAAATTATGAATGGTAAGAGGTGGAATAAGCAATTATTTTTCTCTAGAAATCCTTTTTCTCCAATATTTTGACCGATACAAAGAATGAAAAGAGATAAAGAAGCATAGAAAAGATAATGATGACTATGGATAGGGTAAAGGTAGACAAAGTGATGTTTACAGAGGGAAGAAGCCACATCATCAATATTGCAGGCACCATGTAACAGAGGAGAAGTATTATTCTTGCTTTCTCTGCTCCATATTTTATAGTAAGGGGAATAGTAGTTCCTCCAGAAAAAGATGTAAGTGCGAAGCCGGAGAGCATTATGATAATCATACTTCCCCATTCGATGGATCGTTTATAGATAACAGCCATTACCATTTCAAGAATAATTGAAATCACTACAGCTGCCATAACAAGAATAAAGAGAAGAATATACTTTTCTCCCACTATGGCTTTGTTTCTTCCGCTGTCTGAAATAGCTCTACGAAGAAAGTGTTCTCTCTCATCTATTGCCATCGTTGTAAGCAGTAAAGAGGCGGAATATATCATCACAATAAGAGAGGAGCCCTGTTCTTTAAAGATAAAAGAGCATACGACGGCAACAACAAGCATTATTCTTGCGTATCTTTTCAGAGCATTGAAATCTTTATATAAAAGAGCCTTGATCATTCTTCTTCTCCTTTTGCAATCATTAAGAGGATTGACTCTATAGTTGCGTCATCTATACTAATTTCAGGGTGTAACTCTTTGAAACCCGTTCTATCGGAAATGAGAAGATCTTTTGAGTAAGGCCTTATCCTTTCGTATCTCACCCCCTCTTGTTTTGTGGGGTGGAATGATTTATCTGCATGGGCAATTCCCCAATTCTCTTCCAGATCATTATGATCGACGCTTAAAACTATTTTTCCCTTGTGTATAAAAACTATCCTGTCCGCAATCTTCTCCAGATCGCTTGTGATATGTGAAGAGAATAAAATGGCTTTGTTCTCATCCATTACATACTCTTGAAATAAATCCATCAGCTCATCCCTCACAACAGGGTCCAGACTTGCTGTAGTTTCGTCGAGAATAATTAAATCTGGGTCATGGGAGAGACAATAAGCTATCTCAGTTTTAGTTTTCATTCCTTTTGAAAACTCTCTCAGTCTCTTTCCCTCCGGGAGAGACAATCTTTCTTTTAGAGTGTTCCACTTATCATAGTTCCAGTTGGAGAAGAGGAGTTTACCATATTTCCCGATATCGTTTATTGTGAAATCCAAAGGAAAGGAAGTGTCGTCATAGGCAAAGGCCAAACGTTCTCTTTCATTAGGAGTAAGAAGAGAAATATCTTTGTTTTTAAAAAGGATTGTTCCTCCGGATTTCTCTGTAATCGAAGAAATACACCCGATTGTGGTGCTTTTCCCTGCTCCATTTTCACCTACAAGAGCTGTTATCTCTCCTCCTTTAATGGTGAGATTGATATTGTCGAGAGAGAAGGAAGAGTAGTCTTTTCTAAGATTCTTTGTTTCTAGAATTGTCATTTGCCACCTCGCTTTCAAAGTGTTTTTCAAATAGTGCAATGACTTCTTCTTTTCCGATTCCGCCTCTTTTAGCCTTTTCCACTGTATCTTTTACAGCCTCTTCTACAAGAGAGAGGTTCTTCTCTTTTAGTACAGATTCCTTTATGTCGCTGACGAAGGTTCCTCTGCCTACGCCTGTTGTTATGAATCCTTCTCTTGAGAGATTCTCATAGGCTTTCTGTACAGTAATGACGCTGACTCTCAGATCTTTTGCAAGAACTCGCATTGAAGGAAGGGGTGTTCCTGATACGAGCTCCCCTTTTAGAATCTGATCTTTAATCTGATTCTCAATCTGAGAATATATTGCGTCATCCGACGAATTGGAAATAAAAAGAGTCATTGTTCCCATTTATTGTACTTATTGGATAAGTACATTATATACACTTTCGCAAGGTAGTCAACAATAAAGGCCCACCCTTTTAAGGTGAGCCGTATTAACTTTTGTTCTATTAGCCCAAGAGTGGCTGGAGAGAATGAAGCATTCCAGGAACAACAGCCAAGAGTGTTCCTGCTGCAACAGCACTTCCGATGACTCCTGCAACGTTTGGTCCCATTGCATGCATCAAGAGGAAGTTCTGGCTATCTGCTTCCTGTCCGACCTTAGATGCTACACGGGCAGCCATAGGGACGGCAGATACGCCGGCAGCTCCGATAAGCGGGTTGATAGGATGCTTTGGATCCAACTTGTTCATAAGTTTTGCCAAGAGAACACCGCCTGCTGTTCCGATTCCGAATGCAACCATACCAAGTAGGAGGATACCCAATGTTTCAAGGTTGAGGAATCTGTCGGCAGCCATCTTTGATCCTACAGAGAGACCAAGACAGATTGTGACGATATTCATCAATGCGTTCTCCATTGTATCGGCAAGTCTGTTGATGACTCCGCACTGCTTAGCCAAGTTACCGAACATCAAAGCACCGATAAGTGGAGCAGCGGATGGAAGGAGGATTGCACAGATTGTGATTACCATTATAGGGAAGATGATCTTTTCTGTCTTTGAAACAGGTCTGAGCTGAGACATTCTGATCTTTCTTTCCTTTTCTGTTGTAAGCATCTTCATGATAGGTGGCTGGATTACTGGAACCAGTGCCATGTATGAGTATGCTGCAACAGCGATGGAACCGAGGTATGAAGGTGCAAGACGTGAAGTTACATAGATGGCTGTAGGACCGTCAGCGCCTCCGATGATACCGATTGAACCAGCGACTGCCAGGTCGAAGTTGATTCCAGGGATGTAGGAGAGTAGGAGAGCTCCAAGGAGAGCTGTAAAGATACCCAGCTGTGCAGCAGCTCCCAAAAGGAGGGTCTTAGGGTTTGCAATGAGTGGACCGAAGTCTGTCATTGATCCTACACCCATGAAGATGAGAATAGGGAAGAGACCTGTCTCGATACCTGCATCGTAGAGAATCTTGATGAAGCCTGCAGCTGCATGAGTGCTTGTAGGGTCTACGCTTGCAATGTAAGCGTATGGGATGTTTGAAAGAATACATCCCATTCCAATTGGAATCAGCAACAGAGGCTCAAAACCTTTTTTGATAGCCAAGTAGAGAAGAAGGAAGCCAACGAGGATCATGACTGCCATGCCCCATCCCTTCTCCTCATGGATAAAGCCGTAGAGTCCAGTTGTAATCCACAGCTGATAAAGTCCGTTAAGTATGTCGTTCATTACAATTATTCCTTACGCGATTGTCATGATCACATCGCCAGCCTGGAGCTGATCACCCTGGTTGACGTTGATGGATGCAACAGTGCCGTCACATGGAGAGTAGATTTCATTTTCCATCTTCATAGCTTCCATGACACAGAGAACCTGATCCTTCTTTACGCTGTCGCCGACCTTGACGTTGAATCTGAGGGCGAGACCCGGCATTGGAGCTGTGATTGATGTTCCGCCGTTTGCAGCTGGAGCCTTTGGAGCCTCTTCAGCCTTTGGAGCTTCTTCGACAACTTCTTCAACCACTGTTCCGCCGATTGTCATGAGTACGTCTCCAGCCTGGAGCTGAGCACCCTGAGTAGCGACGATAGCGGAGATGACACCGTCACATGGAGCATAGATTTCGTTCTCCATCTTCATAGCTTCCATGACACAGAGAACCTGATCCTTCTTTACGCTGTCTCCGACTTTGACGTTGAATCTGAGGGCGAGACCTGGCATTGGAGCCTTGACTTCTGTGCTGCCTGTAGTCTTTGTGACCTTCTTTGGAGCGGAGCTAGCCTTGATTCCATCTTCAACATTAAGTGGATATTCGACGCCGTTGACAATTGCCTTTCCACCCTGGAGCTTGACGCCATATGCCTTTCCGCCGACTGTTACTGTGTATTCGTGGTTGGCATTAGCTGGCTTTGCCTCGGCCTTTGGCTCTGCAGTCTTCATCTGGCTCTTAAGTCTGACGCCGTTTACCTTAGCCTTTCCTGTGAGGTAGAGGATGCCCTTTTCCTTACAAGCACCTGCGATGAAGATGTTTTCGTCTGTAAGAGGGAGATTCTCAGCTTCCAGCATAGCCTTTGCTGCAGCCACACCCTTCTTAGGATCTCTATCGTTGATGTCGACGACTTTTTCTGTAGTTGGCTCAAGGTGGAGCTGCTCTGAAGCAAGTTTTACAACTTCTGGATCTGGAGCAACCGGAGTCTTACCAAAGTAACCGAGAACCATCTTTCCATAGCCTTCGGCAAACTTCTTCCATGGTCCGAACATAACGTTGTTGAATGCCTGCTGGAAGTAGAACT
>CAMEXG010000136.1 GCA_945947045.1 uncultured Spirochaetales bacterium
CCTAAAGAAGGAAAAGTGGTATAAATCACCCTTTGTTTTATCCGGCGGAGAAAAGAGGAGAGCGGCTCTGGCTGGAATAATAGCTATGGATCCTGAAGTTTTGGTTTTGGATGAGATAGCGGCAGGCTTGGACAAAGAAGGAAAGGACAGGATCTTTTCAGTTTTAGAGAGACTAAAAGAACAGGGTAAGACAATAGTCTTCGTCTCCCATAGCCCTGATGATGTGGCGCGATATGCCGATAGAGTCTTGGTATTAAATAAAGGTGAAATAGTCATAGAGGGGGAAGTAAGGGATGTGTTCTCGTCCCCACTCATTCCTAAACCTCAGTCTGAAGTGTTGGCGTGCAGAATGAGAGAAAAGGGTATCGAGATACCGTCCCCCATTCTCACTCTCGAAGAACTCTCAAGAGAGATAATCAAGGCCACTGGAAAATGAAGTCTTTCTGGAAAGAAATAAAAAATGAAAAGCGCCCTGTAGTAATCTATGGAACGGGAGACGCTGCAGAAAAACTATTTAATATGCTGAAAAAGAGAGGCATAAGGACTATGGCTTTCTCTTCTTCCTCCACTTTCCTTAGGGACAGGTCTTTTCTTTCTTACAAAGTCCTTTCTTTAGAGAGGGTGGAAGAAATATTCGGAGATGATATTGTTTTACTTCTAGCCTTCGGTTCCCATGATAAAGCTGTCATAGATCATATTGTTTCCCTCTCCAGAGAGTATGATCTTTATATGCCAGACCTGTTGAGAGATGAAGAGGATGAAGCTGTTACAGATGAGACGCTGAGAAAAGAGAGTAAGAGAATAGAGTGGGCGTACTCTCTCCTTTCAGATTCCTTCAGCCGTGACGTGTTCTCCTCTACTCTGGAGTATAGGGTGACGGGGAGAATAGAGCCCTTGATGAAAGTAGGGAGAGAGGAAGAAGAAAACTGGGATCTCTTGGAGTTGAAGAAGGAGGATATATTCTTGGACGGTGGAGCATATAACGGCGACACTGTTTCTCTCTTTATTCAAAAAAGCGGAGGCTACAATGAAATCTACGCTTTTGAGCCTTCCAGCCTCTCCTTTAGAAGACTGAATGAAAAATATGGAGGGAAAGAGGGGATAAACCTCATTAATGCCGCCCTGGGGGAAAAAGACGGGGAGGTCTCCTTTAGTCTTGGTCACGGAAGAGGAAACAAAGTCGAAAAGGGCGGTGGAACAAAAGTAAGAAGTATCGACAGCATCCTAGAGGGAAGAAGAGTGGATGTGATCAAACTTGATATAGAGGGGGAGGAAGAGAATGCACTTGAAGGAGCGAAAGAGACCATAAAGAAATATCGCCCGAGAATATTACTCTCTTGTTATCACAAAAATGATGACTATTGGAGACTTCTGGAGAAAGTTTGGGAAATAAGGGATGACTATAAAGTATACATGAGAAAGAATATTTCTCTCCCCAATTGGGATACATATTATGTTTTAAAATGAACATTCTGTCATACATTTGTTATTGATACTGTAGTAATTTTTAATTGAAGAAAAGTTTGTAAAAATATGAAGGGGGGGGGCTTATAAGGCTTCCCGTCGAAGTTGAGGTATCGAATGCATTTTAAGGCCGTGGCCGTAGATGATGATAAAAATGCTCTTACTCTCTCTCTATCGGAACTAAACAGAAATAACTGTGTTTCTGATGCTGTTGGTTTTACTAGTTCTAAAGAGGCCCTTGATTACATCAAAAAACACTTTGTTCCTGTCGTTTTATTAGATATCAGGATGCCGGAAATGGATGGAATCTCTCTGGCTGAGAAGATTCTCTCCATCAACCCTAAGACAAACATCATCTTCGTCACTACATACTCTCACTATCTTCCCAAAGCTTTTTCTATCCATGCTTCCGGCTATATTATGAAGCCTTTGGATAAAAATAAACTTGACAATGAAATAGATCACCTTCGTTTCCCATTAGATGAGAAAAAGATGGGTTTTTATGCTTCCACTTTCGGTTCTTTCTCCCTTTCTTATGATGGTGAGATTGTAGATTTCCAGGAAGAGAAAGACAGGGAGCTTATGGCATATCTATTAAATAGAAATGGTGTTGCCGCAAATAGGGAAAAGATCAATGAAGATCTAGGTTATAGTCTTGAGGATATTGATTTGTCCATTGAACGTCTCTTATCTCTTTTCTCTTCACTTGGGGAAGATGGCGTATTGTTTAAGACTAAAAAAGGATATTTACTCGACGTTTCCATGGTTCCTTCAGATGTATCGGATGCATTGGAGGGTGTGATGGAGGCCAAGTATTTGTTCTCTGGTGAGTATCTGACACCTTATAAATGGGCTCAGGAAAGAAGAAAGGAACTAATAAGTCTTCTCTGATACATACTTTGTTCACAGTTTCTTCCAATTGCTGTATTATCTCAAAGAGTCTTCTTTTTGGAGGTAATATGAGCCAGAATAAACATGCAATTAAAAATGGTGAAATAATCGAAGAAGCGAATGCTGTCGTCAATGTCACACTCCCTCCCGTTCAATCTAATTTTTCCGTATATGAGGCGCTGAGAGTATTAAAGAGACACGTAGTCCATCTAGATGACCACACTAAAAGATTGGAGAAGAGCGCACTCTCCATCCATCTGCCGTTACCAAAAGTGGATTGGATGAGTGAAATAAATAAACTTATCGAGAAAGACAATATAGAGGATGCTTCAATTAGAATACTTGTAGTGGGAACGGAGACCCCTACTTGGTTTATAACTTGGACCAAGCTTCTTACATATCCGGATTCCTATTATAAGGAAGGCGTCGACGTAATAACTTACGAAGGAGAAAGACTACTGCCCCAGAGTAAGACAGGGAACTTACTGATAAACTACTTGTCACGGGAAGAAGCAAAACGGAATAATGCATTCGAGGCATTACTAATAGATAGAAACGGCCAGATTCTTGAAGGAAGTAGGAGTAACTTCTATCTGATTATGGGCGATACTATTAAAACAGCTCCCGACGAAAAAGTATTGGATGGAATAACGAGAATAAGTGTTCTAAGGGCCGGAAGAGAACTTGGATACAAAATAGATTTTACTTCTCCCTTCCCAAGAGAAATATGGGCCTCCGACGCAGTCTTTATCTCCTCTACAAGTATGGGCGCCATGCCTATTAGGAGTGTAGACGGGAAAGAATGTCCCTTTGATTCTGAGAAAGTCGCCGCCATCTGCTCTCTTGTAAGAAAGTGGGAGTTGGAATAATGATCAAAGCCGAGAATCTTGCCTTCCGTTATGACTCATATGGGGAAAGAGAGAATGATAGAGTACTGAAAAACATAAATCTCACTGTAAACAAGGGAGAAAAGGTTCTGATTCTTGGGGAGCCTGAAAGCGGAAAGACCACTCTGTCATTGATTCTGTCTTCTCTTATCCCGGAATTTGTAGAGGGGAGGATGGAAGGCAAGGTTTATCCTGAGTGTGATATGAAGGACAGAATGGACGAGTATTCTCTTGTCCCTCAAAACGCAGGGGAGTTTATTCTCGGAGAAACAGTTGAAGATGAAGTGGCATTTCCCTTGGAGAGCCTGGGGATAGAAAGAGAAGAGATGGTGAAAAGAGTTGATGAAGCCCTCTCTTTCTGGGGTTTGGATAAACTAAGGGAAGCTTCAACAACAGAGCTCAGCGGTGGAGAGAAAAGGCGCTTGATGCTTGCTGCTTCTCTTATTACTAAGCCCGATTACGTAATATATGACGAATCATTTGATGACTTGGACCGGGACTGGAGAAAAACACTAAGAGACCACATAAAAGAGAGCGGCGAAGCTTCTATTGTCATGGCTTCCCGTTTTATTTCGTTTTTTAATGATCTCTTTCATAGAATCTATATCCTGGAAGACGGTGTGTTAAAAGAATGGAACGGGGAACTCTCCGCCATAGGGAAACCTAATATAGTAGCGAAGGGAAAAAACAACAGGTTACAGTGTAGAGACATTTCATTTATACACCCCCGTCGTTCTTCTTTTTCATCCCCCTTTATTCTCTCTGTTGATGATTTCTCAATTAATAGTGGAGAAATAGTGGCGTTAATGGGTCCCAACGGAAGTGGAAAAAGCACTTTCTCCCGTATTCTCTGCGGTCTTGACACTCCAAGTAAAGGAAAGATTTTCATTGATGATGAAGAGTGCCATAAAGAACTATTGGAGAGAAGTGTAGGATATATGTTTCAGAATCCTGATTACCAGATTTTCCTTCCTACAGTAAAAGATGAACTTGCTTATTCCATGTCGTTCTTGAAGATAAATGAAAAAGAGAAGGAAAAGAGACTGGAGGAGACTGCAGCCCTCTTCTCCCTTTCCCTCTCCGATACGGCATCCATAATGAGCTACGGGGAGAGAAAGAGGCTACAGAGCGCCATATACTATAGTCTTGATCGTCCCTTCTATATCCTGGATGAATTGGATAGCGCCCTTTCTTATAAAGAGAGTATTTCCATTTTGGAGAAGCTGTCTCAAAAGGGAGCAGGAATCTTATTAATAACCCACGACGATGATTTTGCTCAAGCTGTGGCAAAGAGAGGATATAGGGCGAAGGAGGGGAGAATATATGAAGAATAGTTCTTTTATAGCACTCTCGACTCCATATTATTCCTTTGATCCAAGGGCGAAGATAATCTTTACTCTCCTAATGTGCATTATTCCATTTCTCCCTCTTTTCTGGATGGCCCAGTGCACTTTGACTCTTATCTCTCTTCTTTTTTCGATTACTCAGATCAGAGTCAAGAACACCTTGAAGAATATTAAGGTTATTCTGCCCATAATTATTCTAATGACACTTCTTATGCCTCTTCAGGGAAGAGGAGGAGAAGCGTTGTGGAGTATAAAAGGAAGAGTGATCCTCAGTGAGGGGTCTCTTCTCTCCTGGCAGAGAATATTAAACAGATTTCTGGTCCTGAGCATTATGTGCTCGCTTTTGATAGAGACTACAAAGTCTTCAAGTATTCTTCTTGCACTCCGTTCCTTCCGTCTTCCATACAGTGTTTCTTTGGTTCTTTCCCTGTCCCTTCGTCTTATTCCCACAATTTCAGATACTTTCCTTGAAATAAGGGACAGTCAAAGACTGAGACTCCCGAATCCAGGGGAAGAGGAAGCAAAAAAGAAGAAGATATCTTCTCTTCTTCCAACTCTTACAAGTGTGCTTGTGGTATCGATAAAGAGTATCGCCTCTACATCAGAGGCCTTGGAATTAAGAGGATATGGTAGAAATAATAAGAGAACTTCATACAGAAGTTTAAAAAGTGTCAGAAAAGTATTCCCACACTTTATTATATCTGTTATTGTACCGGCAATCATTGGAATATCACTTCTATATTGGAGGTAAAAAGATGGCAAAAGAAAAGAAGAGTGCGGTAAAGGCTGCTACTCTTGCTGTTTCAATAGCTC
>CAMEXG010000137.1 GCA_945947045.1 uncultured Spirochaetales bacterium
AAAAATCCCTTTGAGGCTTTAAAGATTACCTGGGTACGGGTAATCATTAAAGCTCCAAAAGAAGTCCATTCTTTATTGCTTTCTCTCCTTTTTCGAAAAAGAGAAAGGAAGAGAAAAAGAGAAAGAATCAAACAGTTGAGAAAGAAGAAGGACATAAGCCAGTCTGAGCTGGCATCGCTGATCAGTGTAAAGAAAAACACCGTTTCTACTTGGAAGAGAGGAACAAGGAAGACAGACTTCAATGCACTTCAACTTTTAAGCGACTACTTCGAGGTATCATTCGAGTGCCTCTTAACGCATGTCGATGATTGATGATCTCTTATCTTTGTCTCTTTCTTAATAAAAATAGCCTTATGTTTTTCTCCTTTCTTATTCTCATCTTTTCCTTTTCTTCTTATTATGTCGACAAGGAGAATTAAGATGAAAAAGATACTTTTCATTTCTATTATCGCAATTCTTCTTGCCAACTCAATAATGGCAAGTGGAAGCAAAGAAAAATCGTTTTCAGGCGACCAGCTTGAAAGAATCAAAGAAAAGGGTGAGATCACCATTGCCATGGAAGGCACATGGGCACCATGGACCTATCATAATGAGAAAGATGAACTGGTGGGATATGACACAGAGATAGGTCAGGCCATCGCAGATAAGCTTGGAGTCAAGGCTGTATTCATTGAAGGTGAATGGGATGGACTCTTGGCAGGATTGGATGCAGGTAGATACGATATCATGATCAACGGCGTCGACTACACAGAAGAGAGAGCAAACAAATATGACTTCTCCACTCCTTATGCATACAATAGAACAGCCGTAATCGTTAAGGATGACAACAACGCTATCTCCCAGATGAGTGATCTCAAGGGATTAAAGACGGCGAATACTATATCAAGTACATATGCTCAGGTTGCTGAGAAATATGGGGCGAACGTAACAGGTGTAGATGACCTTGTTCAGACTTTCGAGCTTCTTATCTCTGGAAGAATCGACGCCACTCTCAACGCTGAAGTAACTTTCTATGATTACAAGAAAGCCCACCCGGATGCAGCGATCAAGATCGCTACTCTGGACCCGGAGTCCACAAAGGTGGTGATCCCATTCAAGAAGGGCGATGACTCCGCTACTCTCAGAGAGGCTGTAGACAAGGCCCTGGAAGAGATGAGGGAAGACGGAACTCTATCCGCCCTCAGTATCAAGTACTTCGGTACCGATATATCTAAGGCTGAATAAAATGGTCAGGGATTTGACAGTTGGAAAAAGCGGCAGAGTGATCTTTTCATTCTGCCTTCCTTTATTTTTATCGGTAGTCTTTCAGCAACTCTACACTATTGCAGATAGTTTTGTTGCAGGAAGATTCATCGGGGAAGAAGCTCTGGCAGCTGTGGGCAACAGCTATGAGATGACTCTCATCTTTATAGCCTTCGCCTTTGGCTGCAGCATGGGTGCTTCTGTCCTTGTATCGAAGCTATTCGGCGCCAAAGATTATAAAAAACTGAAGAGTTCTGTTTCTACGTCAATTATCGCAACTACAGTATGTTTCTCTTTTCTTATGGTCTTTGGACTGCTAGTGGGAAAAAGGATCCTTCTTCTCATCAACACCCCCTCGTCTCTTATGGATCCATCCTGGGTATATCTCGAGATATATCTATTCGGTCTCCCCTTTCTCTTTCTGTACAACCTCTCGACCGGCATATTCTCAGGCCTTGGAGACAGCCGCACCCCCTTTATATTCTTAGCCCTCTCTTCTACAGCGAATATCTTTATGGACATCTACTTTGTAGCCGGGCTGAAGATGGGCGTCGAGGGAGTGGCATGGGCTACGTTTATTTGCCAAGGGATATCAAGCATACTTGCTCTCGTTGTTGTGGCTAAGAGACTAAAAGAAGTGGAGAGTAAGGAGAAAGCTATGCTTTTCTCCCTCCCTCTTCTTAAAGACTTCTTATCGGTAGCTGTACCCACCACTCTCCAGCAGAGCTTCGTATCCGTGGGAAACATATTGATACAGAGCACAATAAACAGCTTTGGTCCTGGAGTAATGGCAGGATATGCCGGAGGAATAAAGCTGAACAACCTGGTGATCACTAGTTTCACTACTATAGGTAACGGCATGTCAAACTTTACAGCCCAGAACCTGGGGGCAGGAAAGATGGAGAGAATAAGGGAAGGAGAGAAGGCGGGGATAAAGATGATTTGGATTCTCACTCTTCCAATATTCCTTCTTTATTTCTTCTTCTCACCCACCCTTCTTAAGCTTTTCTTGGAAAACCCTTCAGAAGAGGCTTTACAGAGTGGAAAGGCCCTGCTTACCATCCTCTCTCCATTCTATTTTGTAGTGGCTCTGAAGCTTATTACAGATGGAGTATTGAAAGGATTGGGACTAATGAAGGAGTTTATGATCGACACATTCTCCGATCTTATTCTCCGTGTCTCATTGTCTTTCATTCTCTCTTCCACTTTCCTTGGCTCCAATGGAATATGGCTCTCATGGCCGATCGGTTGGGTGGTAGGAACTATCCTCTCTCTCTATTTCTATAAGAGAGGCACAAAGAAGCTTTTTGAGAGAAAAGAAAGAAGATTTCAAGTAGAAGACATATAAGAAATGGGAGACATAGGGCAACCTTTGTTTCCCATTTATCATCATTTCTTTTCCAGAGTTTATCATAAACATTTTTCCCAATAGAAAAGAAAAAGAGGTAGTGTCTCTTCTCTTAATGTAGGTTGATTTAGTCCTCTTCTCTCTATATTCTTTGTACTCTCCCTATGTAGCACCATCACCTTCTCTCTTTAGAGGTCTTCTTTTTTATGCGTCATAAGGAAAGCCTCTTTATTCTTCACGTAGAGTGACTATAATCCCCTCCAATAGCTTTCATGAACCTTTTTAATAGGCATCTGAAAGAAGACACTATATAGAATTACCCTTTCTATAAGTTTTGTCTTTACACTCAAAAATGGAAAAGTATACTTAAAGCTCAGTCTAAGCTTTATATCTTCCTTCACTCATATATTGTTTTTGATAAAGCATTTTTTTCTTAGTCTTTAAGTCAAAAAAATCACCCCAAATCTTTAGATTCGAGGTGAGGTCTTTCTTATACAGTAAGCTCGTACTCTTTCCCGTCGTCAAAGTAATGGGAAAGCTCAGTAGGCTTGAATATTCCTTTGTTTGTTACGATTCCTGTAATAAGTGACGGCGGTGTCATATCGAAGGCAGGGTAGTAGCCTTTTACACCACTATCAACCTTGGCTGTTCTTACTCCCATAGCCTGGAGAGAGAAGTCGGGATCTCTCATCTCTATTGTCACAGTGTCCCAAGTAGGGTGGCCGATATCCGGTGCCCCTGATACATATACAGGAACCCCGAAGTATTTGGCGCAGATTGCTATCTGGCTTGTCCCCACTTTATTAAATACATAGCCGTCTACGCTGATGGCGTCTGCAGCACAGGTAAAGACATCAACCCCTTCCTTGGCCATGACAAAGGCAGGCATGTTGTCGGTAATGAGAGTGGTGTCGAAGCCCATCTCAGAGCATACTGTGGATGTAAACCTGGCACCTTGGAAGTATGGTCTGGTTTCAGGGCAGAAGAGCTTAATATTATTTCCCCTCTCTCTGCACTCAAGAAGCATCATGCCGAGAATTGTCTCAGCATAGCACTGTGTCATCACCGTGCCGTTCTGAGGGAACTTCTCCACAAGATACTTGGCTGCGTCCCTGACTCTGTTGTATCTGGCGTTATTCATCTCCACCACATAGTCTCTTACAGCTTCGTCTGCCCTCCTTCCCTCTTCAAAGGCCTTCATAGCCACAGGGATACAGGCATCTGTAAGCATCTTCATTCTCTTTGTGGTGGTTGGACGAGAAGAGTAGATGATCCTGGAGGAATCCTCCAGATATCTCTTTTTTTCCTCCCTCCCCATATCCCTGCACTTCCATGCAGCAAGGGCCATGCCCATAGGTGCAAGAGTATATGGGCCTGTGGACTGAGTGACCATATCGCGTATAGCAGAGGCTACATCCTCTACCGTTTTACAAACCACAAACTCTATTTTGGCTGGATATACTCTTCTGTCGAGAACTCTTACTTCACCTTCATCGTACCATGCCACGTTCTCATAACGGAGCATGAACGCTAAATCTTTATCTGCTCTTTCCATGGCTTTATTCTATATCATTTACCTTTTTGGGGAATAGCTTTTCTTATATTTCAGCCTTTACTCCATCTTCAGTCTTTCTCACTTTCCTATAGACGGTAATAAGCATTGTAGTCATACACAGCGTTCCTCCCACTGCCTGAGATATAGCCTCTGCATAGAATACACCCTTAACTCCCATAAATAGAGGGAGAAGAAGTGTAAGAGGAACCACAAGCACAACCTTCCTGAAGAGAGAGAAGAATACTGCACGGCGTGGGCAGTTAAGGGCAACGAAAGTATTCTGCCCTGAGTTTTGGAAACTCATGCAGAAGAAGCATGAGAAGTATATGCGGAGAAGAGGAACTGTAAGGTTCAAAAGCTCCTTGTCCGGAGTGAAGATGGATATGAAGATATGGGGAAGGAGCATGACCACTCCCCAGGCCACCAAGCCATAGGAGATACACATGACAATAAGACTTCTTATGGTCTTCACGACCCTCTTATTCAGCTTCGCCCCGTAGTTATAGCCCATAACCGGCTGAGACGAAGAAGAGATGGCCGAGATAGGAAGTGCAACTACCTCCCTCATGCTGTTTATGATGCTCATGGCGCCGATATATAAGGCACCAGAGGCGCCGCCATAAGCGCGGAGCGTCATATTGGCAACCCCTTGTGTAAGACTATTTGTGACCTTGAAGCTGAAGCCGCTTACTCCAAGCTTAATTATTTTACCAAGGAGAGAAGGAACAATTCGGAGTCTCTTTAGCTTCACTTCGTCTCCCTTAATCAGAAAGTATATGACCCATAGGGCGGAACAACCTTGACTTATTACTGTAGCGACGGCGGCCCCCTTCACTCCCATCCCCATTAGAAAAATAAATATGGGGTCAAGAATAATATTGATCAATGCACCTATCATGACGGTAGCCATCCCCACTACAGCGTGGCCTTGGGCTGTAATGAAGGGATTGGCTCCAAGAGAGATTAAGACAAAGGGAGTTCCCAATAGATAAATGGAGAAATAGCTCTTGGCAAAGGAAAATGTAGACTCATCGGCACCCATGATGGGTAAGACTACATTCATTAGGGAGAATAAGAGGATCATCAACAATAGGGACGTAAGAAGAAGGAAGGACACTGACGTCTCCAGGATATCACCAGCCTTCTTATCGTCACCCTCCCCTCTTGTTATGGAAAAGAGAGGAGCCCCGCCAGAGGAGACAAAGCCTGCAAA
>CAMEXG010000138.1 GCA_945947045.1 uncultured Spirochaetales bacterium
GTCAACGTACAAGAATAGAGTGACGTCACTCTTTTCTTCTACCCTCTTCATCAAACTCCACACTTTCACCTTCATCGTTGAGAATTCTAGGCTGCCCGGATATAGAGGCTATTCTGTATCCCACAGCAGTAGATACTCCAGGCTCCATCTGAGATACACCGAGCATACTGTTTCCACCAGTAACTGTGTGAGTGTTATGAGTAATTATGATAAACTGACTATCCCTGGCAAAATCCTGCAGGACATCCAGGAAATAACCGATGTTTCTATCGTCCAGGGCAGCATCTATTTCGTCCAAGATACAGAAAGGCGAGGGTTTTACTTGATAAGTTGCAAATAGTAACGCTACTGCAGTCATACTTCTTTCACCTCCAGAGAGGAGGGAGAGAGTACTCATGTTCTTTCCTGGGGGCTGGGCAAGGATTTCGATACCTGAATTAAGGATATCGTCAGGATCGGATAGACTTAGTTCCGCCCTTCCACCTCCGAAGAGACGCTTAAACATCGCCTGGAAGTTATCGCTGATCTCTTTGTAGGACTTAAGGAACATGGACTTTGATTTATCAAGAATCTCACCCAAGACACTCTCCATATCTTTTTTTGCTTTCTCGTAGTCTTCAAGTTGTTTTGAGTAGAACTTATATTGGTCTTCAGCCTGATCAAACTCATCTTTTGCAGTGTGGTTGATGTTGCCAAGTGCCTTTATCTCCTGATTTACCGCCTCAAACTCTTTTTTCATTTCAGTTTCATCAGGCATATCATCACGCATTCTATCTTCGAATTCCTTGAGGTTACGGGCATAAGTGTCGAAGAAGTTGGAGAAAATATTCTTGATTTCGTTATCAATTGTCTCCGCATACATGTTATTTGTGGTGAATTCATTCTCGCACTTGTTTATCTCCTGCATAAGAGCATCTTTCTCGTGTCTTTTCTTATCCAGGCTCTGATACTTCTCCGCCAGAAGAGAGTTAACTTCACCAAGCTCTGTATTTAGTCTTGCGATTTCTTTTATCTTATCTTTTTTCTCTTGATCCTTGTCTTTTATCTTGTCGTTCATCTCGTGGACTCTTCGCCTTGCCACCTCCACGCTGGCTCTTTCATCCTCCAAGTCCAACTCCCTCTGAACGATCTGGGAGTTATATCGTCTGATGTTCTCCTTCTGGTTGTCTACAGTCACCCTGAGGCTGCCAATATGCTCTTTAAGAGAAGCGATATTGGTCTGGAGTGATATTACATCACTTTCCCTACTCTCTATCTGGACTCGCGCTCCTTCGATGATCCGTCTGTTTTCGGTAATAACATTTCTTGCACCGGTCTCTTTTTCTTCAATATCCCTTTTCTTTGACACAAGACCTTCAGGAGACAGGATAGTATCGATTACCGGAGGTATTGAGTCGATATATGTATCGAAGAGAACCTCAAGACGAGAGATAGAGTCTTTAAGCCTATTAAAGTCCTTGAATGCAATCTCAGATGAATACTCCACACCGGAAGGAAGATTAGAAACGAAAGCGGAGCGTTGATCCAGGTCGCTGAGAATAGAGAATAAAGATGATCTGAAGGATTTCTCAGCGCTTTCTCTTCTTTCGGCGCTATATTCAGTCCCTGTCTTCTCATCTACTTCCTGTATAAGTGACTCTATGACATTTCTCAGTGCATCCGATAGATCTCTCAGCTCATTGTCCAACTCGGCATTGCCTTCTTCAGCCTTCTTGATCTCACTGTTGAGCCTACCGATCTCGACTCTTGTCTCAAAGAGTGCACTTTCTGTGTACTTTAGCTGTTTCTCCTTTTCTTCCAGACGATCAATATAATCGTCAAGATTAGAAGTCGCTTCTTCTGCATCAGCCTTAGTCCTGTCTATCTCATTTTGTATCTGAGCACATCTGGATTCACTGTATGAGAGCTTTTCCAGGTACTGCCTGTAGTTTTCTTCAAAGGCAGAGATGGTTTCGGAGATGCTGCTTACAAGGGCTTCGGCCTTACCGATGGCTATTTCAAGGTTCTTGGATTTCTCCTGATACTCCGAAACTTCACCGCTGGAGGATGAGATCACATCGTCATATGTAGAGAGATCCACTTCAAGTTGTGCTTTTCTTTCCTTTGCGGCATCCCTGTCCTGTAGTCTCTTTTCTTTAAGTTTAAGAAACATATCTACCCTTGACAGTTTTATATCCACATCAAGATAGAATGCCTTGTCCTTCAGCTCCTGCCACTTCATGGCCTTTGCAGCCTGGACTCTGGTACGTTCGTATGTGCGTTTTACTTCACTGACAGTTGATGAAAGCTGATTAATGTTTTCCTGACTTTTTTCGATTCTATTCTGAGCCTCGTTGCACTTGGCTTTATATCTGCTTATTCCTGCAGCTTCTTCAAAAATATAACGTCTGTCTTCAGGTTTATTGGAGAGGATCTGGTCGATTTTACCCTGCTCGAGAATAGAGTAAGCGCTTTTTCCGACGCCTGTATCCATGAAGAGTTCTCTAATGTTCTTCAAAAGACATCTTTGGCCGTTCATATAGTATTCACTTTCGCCGGTACGATATATACGACGCCTGATGACGATTTCAGGTACATCAGTCATAAGCTTATGGTCTTCGTTATCGATTGTCAGAGTGACTTCAGCCATCTCTCTGGGTTTTCTTGTTTCCGTACCTGCAAAGATGACATCATCCATTCTGGAAGCTCTCAGCGTCTTAGTGGACTGCTCTCCCAAGACCCATTTAATGGAGTCCACTATATTGGACTTGCCACAACCATTTGGACCTAGAAGAGAAGTAATGCCATCGGCAAAATCTATATGTGTCTTATCGGCAAAACTCTTGAATCCATTGATTTCAAGCGATTTGAGGAACATCTGCTCTCCTTCTCTCTTGTCTTTACAAGAGGACTCTTTTATTTACAATGATATATTATATGCAAAGAGAGCTGTTTGAACAATTTGATGATGAAAAAGTAGTATGTGGAACAGATGAGGCTGGAAGAGGCCCCCTTGCAGGGCCTGTGGTAGCTGCTTCTGTAATTCTTCCTCCTGATTTTCCTATACAAATACTCAATGATTCCAAGAAAATGAGCGAAAAAGAAAGAATCAAAGTCGAAGCAATAATTAAAGAAAAGGCTACAGCTTGGGCTATTTGCGCCATAAGCCACAAGATAATCGACAAGATTAATATTCTTAACGCCTCCCTATTGGGTATGAAGAAAAGCTACGAGAAACTAAGGGACAAAGGTTATAAAGTTACAATACTCCTATGTGACGGCAATAAGACACCTGATGTAGACTGCCCTGTAGAGGCGATAGTAAAGGGAGACGGAAAGATACCGGAGATAATGGCCGCCTCGATTCTTGCCAAAAACCACAGAGACAGGTTGATGGATAAAGCAGATAAAAAGTGGCCTCAATATGGTTTTTCCCATCACAAAGGATATCCCACCAAGGAACACTATGAAGCATTAAAAAACTATGGGCCCTGCCCTATTCATAGGCTTTCCTTCAGGTTGGAAGATAAAAAATCAAAAAGAGATGAAGAACTTTTCTGAAAGCTGTTGACACATTTTCATGATTCATCTAGTATCTCTCACGTAATGCGACTGTGGTATAATGGCTATTACCTCAGCCTTCCAAGCTGAAGATGCGGGTTCGATTCCCGTCGGTCGCTTAGCTCCTTTTAAGGAGCTTTTTTATTTGCTCAAATTCGATATTTCTTTAAAAAAAGCCTGTCCCTTTATTAGGAAACAGTCAAAGACTATGCATATTTTCTAGTAATAGAATTTCATAGGATATGTAATATTCTGATTGCAGGAAACAAATCCTGCGGGTGTATTTAAGAGAGAAGGAATACTGTTTACGACTTTGTACATCTAATTCATCCTTTTCATAAGCTTTACCTATTGTCTCTTCTTCAATTGTAATTCTCTGCATTGTTTCAATTGTGACAACAGAGACATTCCTATACATCTTCCCTTTTCGATATCCATACCCAAAGTATCAGAATAGATGTCATGGTCTGAATCAGCGTATTTTTATCAAAACCAAAACTCTAATCCTACTTAAGAGTTTTGTAAGAAAAATCCCCTCTTTCGAGGGGAAGCGCATATTGTCGTCATATATAAGTATTACTTATGTTCAGCTTCAAACTTCTTCAAGAAGTCTACAAGTGCTTCTACGCCTTCCTTAGGCATAGCGTTATAGATGCTGGCTCTGAGACCGCCGACACTCTTATGTCCCTTGAGGTTATCATAGCCTGCAGCCTTTGTAGCGGCCACAACTTCTGCATCAAGCTCCTTGCTCTCTGTTACAAACGGAACGTTCATCAAAGATCTGAATTCTTTCTCAACTGTTCCCTTGAACATAGAAGAAGAATCAAGGAAGTCATACATGACCTTTGCCTTGTCAAGGTTCTTCTGATGCATTACTTCAAGGCCACCCATATCCTTCAGATACTTGAACACCTTTCCGCAGCAGTAAATGGCCCAGCAGTTAGGAGTATTATACATACTGCCGTTGTCTGCATGTGTCTTGTACTGGAGGTAGATAGGAAGATTTTCCAAATCATCTCTGATCAAGTCTTCTCTGATAATGACCACAACCATGCCTGCAGGTCCTACGTTTTTCTGGACACCAGCATAAATCAAGCCGTAGTCGCTGACGTTACATGGCTTACTCAAGAACATGGAGGACTGGTCTGAAACCAAGATATGTCCCTTTGTATTTGGAAGCTTGTCATATGTTACGCCATGAATAGTCTCATTTTCGCAGATATAGACATAGTCTGTGTCTTCTGGAATATCCAAGTCAGAGCAGTCAGGAACATATGTATAGTTCTTGTCTTTGCTGGAAGCAGCAACGATAACTTCTCCACACTTCTTTGCTTCTGCAATAGCTTTCTTTGACCAAGCTCCTGTCTCGATATATACAGCCTTGCCGTTCTTCATAAGATTCATAGGAATCATAGAGAACTGAAGAGTAGCACCACCCTGGATAAAGAGAACTTTATAGTTGTCAGGGATACCCATAAGGTCTCTCAAGTCTTTCTCTGCATCATCGATTATCTGCTGATAAACCTTTGATCTATGGCTCATCTCCATGACACACATACCGCTACCACGGTAGTTCATCATTTCATCTCTGATTTCTTCCAAAACCGGCTCTGGCATCATTGCAGGACCTGCAGAAAAGTTATAAGTACGACCATATTTCATAGTTTAGTTCCTCTCTTTCTAATTATGTTGCATTTACTTTCTCACAAGTTTTGCGAGTATGCAACTATTCTTTTGCTTTCATTAGTATTTTTTCTAAATTTCTTTTTATTCATCAATCTTTTTTAATATTCTTGCGTTATTCT
>CAMEXG010000139.1 GCA_945947045.1 uncultured Spirochaetales bacterium
AGCTTACAAATAGAATTACTGTTTTTAAGAATGGACAGCTAGTAGATACTGTCGAAACCAAAAAAACAGACATGAATGGCATAATCCGTCTTATGACAGATAACTGGACAAGTACGGTACAAACACATGGAGAGAAAAAGACCTTTGGTCCAGTGGTCTATGAAGTGAATAATATTATGTCTGAAAATGGAGTGGCAAAGGATGTTTCTTTTAAGGCTCATAGTGGTGAAATCATGGGGCTTTTCGGACTAGGAGGATCTGGAAGGACTGAAACACTGGAGGCCATTTATGGTTACACCAAGATGGCTGACGGCTCTATAACATACAATGGAAAGCCATTTGAAAAGCCTGATCCCTCTAAATGCATAAAGGCAGGAATAGTTCTGGTTCATGAAGATAGACGAGGACATTCAATAGTCGCTTCGAGATCTGTTAAAGATAACATTGTTCTTTCAACCATCGACTCCTATGTAAAGAATGGTCTATTCCAGAAGAAGAAAGAACTGCATGATGCAGAAGAAAAAATCAAGGAACTCGATATTCAGACTAGAGGGCCGGAACAAAGCTTGTGGGAGTTAAGCGGCGGCAACCAGCAAAAAGTGGTTTTTGCCAAAGCATTGATGTCAAGACCAAAAGTGTTTTTATGTGATGAACCTACACAAGCCGTAGATGTCAGGACAAGAGAGGAGATTCATGATTTATTGAGGCGATGTGCATCTGAAGGCAGTGCTGTAGTTTATGTAACAAGTGATCTTAAAGAAATGCTTGAGATTGCCGATACAATCACAATTATTTCCAATGGAAGAACTTGGGAGACATTGGAAAATGTAGGCCTTACTTCAGAAGAAGTTCTCAGATACTGTTACAAGGAGAGATGATATGAAAAAAGCAGATAATAAAATTAACTTTAAATCAATATTAAAAACATATGGAACAATAATTGCCTTGGTGGCGATAATCATTGCCTTTGGTATTCTTAATCCCAGGGCCTTCCTTTCCTCTACAAACTTCTGGAATATAACTAGACAGATGGCTATTCTGTGTATCATAAGTTTGGGTGCTACTCTGATCATGAGTGTTGACGAATTTGATTTGTCTTTGGGAAACATAGCATCTTTCGGCGGCGTTCTGGCAGCAATCCTTGCTATAAGAGGGATTCCTTTCTTTTGGTGTCTATTAATTACTGTCGTCGTCAGTGCTATCGTCGGGTTTGCCAATGGATTCATCGTCACCAAGTATAATGTCATGTCTTTTATCATCACATTGGCTATGGGCAGAGTAATCTATGGTCTTACATATTGGATGAGTGACGGAGCTATAGTCTTTAATGGAATTCCTGATACTTTTAAAACACTCGGTACAGGAAAACTGGGGCCTATTCCTTTCCTTACAATATTAATGGTCATATCTGTGATGATCTTCTATTATCTGATGACAAGAACGGCCTTGGGAAGAAAGCTATATGCAATCGGAGGAAATGAGGCTGCAAGCCAGGTTGCAGGTATAAAGGTCAAGAAGTATAAGACTATTGCCTTTACAGTAGCAGGTGCAATGTCAGGGCTTGCAGGTGTTCTTCTTGCTTCCCGTATCGGTTCCGCCTCTCCTACGGGTGGAGATGCATATTGTCTGAATGCTTTTGCAACTATCTTTATTGGTAAAACACTTTTTAAGGAAGGTATTCCAAATGTTTTGGGAACTGTTGTCGGTGTAGCATTGTTTACAGTACTGGCAAATGGTCTGACCATCATGCAGGTCCCGACCTTTGTTCAAAACATTGTCACCGGAATAATAATCGTGTTTGCAGTAATTCTACAGAAACTTGGAAGTAAGACAAATGCTTGATATAAGATCAGAAAGAAATAAAAAGACTTTTATTGACAACAAGAAAACTCTTGCTTGTTATATTCTGGCTGGGTATCCAGACGAAGAGAAGTTCTTTGATGTGCTGGAAATATGTAGTTTTTCTCAATTTGATATACTGGAAATAGGATTCCCTTCTCATAACCCATATCTGGACGGTTCAGTTATAGCGGATGCTCATAGTAAAGTAAATAAAGAGGTTTGTACTTCTCTTGAGTACTGGAGAAGAATAAGGGAGAATACGGACAAGCCTATTTGGCTTATGGGATATTACGAAGATTTAGTAAAAGATGATATTTGTAAGACTCTCTATCGCGAAAAGCTGATTGATGCTCTTGTTATTCCAGATATTTCAAATCAGGAGAGGGAAAGACTATCTCTTGAAACAAAAGGCAGTTCCTTTGATATAGTAGGATTCACTAATCCAAATATGTCAAAAGAAGAGCTTACTTTAGTCTTTGAAACTTTTCCTATTGTCTATGAGCAACTTTATGTGGGACAGACAGGGGCTGTCAATGAAAAAGAAATGTATCATCCTATGCTAGAGTTATCGAAGAAATACCCTGACAAATATGGATTGGCGGGGTTTGGAATTAGCAGAAAGGATCAAGTCGAGAAGTTATACTCCGAGGGGTTTGAAGGTGCAATAATCGGCACAGGTATAGTGCGACACTTAAACGAGTCTTTATCTTCAATGAAGTATTATATGGAAGACTTGGGAGGGGCGAAAGAAAAATGGCGATAATAGCAGCTTTTGATCTGGGTACTACTGCACTTAAGTGTGCGGTGGTAGATGATGAGCAGAATGTATTATTCTCAGGAAAAGAGAATATCAAGACATATGAAATCGATTCATTTATCGAACAGAATCCAGAAGAGTGGTGGAGTGCCTTTTTGTCACTTTCTTCTCGTTTTGACACATCTGCCGTCGACTATATAATCTTCTCCGGGCAAATGCAGGATCTTTACTTTGTAGATAAAGACGGCCACTCAATTGGCAATGCAGTTCTATACAACGATCAAAGAGGAAAAGACTATGTAGATAGGATTCCTGAGTATGTCGGGAAAGAAACCAGTATTAATATAGATGGCTCAATTCCAATTACAAAGATGCTGTGGTTCAAGGATCATTCTCCTGAGACACTGGAAAAAGCAGAGTATCTGATGATATCTGCCAAAGACTATCTGATTTTCAAACTGACAGGAAATAGCGTTTCCGATGCTACAAATATGGCGACTTCAGGTATGATGGACATTAAAACAAAGGAGTATATTGATCTTGAAGGTTTTGTCGATGGCATTATACTCCCTGCAATAAGGTGTTCAGACGAGATTGCCGGTAGAGTTTTGCCAAAGGTATCAGGAAGCACAGGATATAGAGAGTGTGTAGAAGTTTTTGTCGGTAGCGGTGATGCCGGAGCTACGACACTGGCATCCGGAGTGACAAAGAAAGGCGAATTTAGTGTCAACTTGGGGACGAGTGGTTGGGTTGCCGCAATATCAGATTCTCCCATGGAAGGAGTATTTAATTTTCCAGCTATAAACAGGGGATTGTATATAAATGTAATTCCTGTACTGAATGCTGCAGTCGTTCACAATTGGGTGGCGAGATTTCTATTTGGAACAGATGAGGATAGGTATTCAAAGCTCCATGAACTTTTATCCAAAGAAGAAGGAAATAACAGGGATTTGATTTGTATGCCATATTTGGTTGGAGAAAGGTTTCCTGTTGCTGATGATAAAGTGCGAGGCGTGTTTATCGGAGCAGATCTTTCCACAACTAAGGCAGACTTTGCTAGAAGTGCGTTGGAAGGTGTTGCTTTTTCTCTAAGGCAAGGTCTTGAAAAACAAGGGATTAAGGCGACTAGTGTCTCTCTTATCGGTGGCGGGGCTGCAGAGTCGGCTTGGGACCAGATAATGGCAAATGTTTTCAATTCTCAGACAAAAGTCTTTGGAGACTCTGATGTATTACCTTCAATTATGCTTTCTTCTGTGGTTCTATACGGAAAGGGAATAATAAAGAATTACGACGAGTTTATTATTTCAGTGTTGGAAAAACAGGAATGTAAGATTTATCATCCGGATGAAAAAGAGAGTGAGAGATATGATCTCTTGTTCGAGAGGTTTAAGAGGATATATCCGTCTATAAAGAATTGCTTTTGATGTGTAGTGAAGGGGGCGCTGGACGTGCCCCCTTTAATCCGACTTAAATAGCTTTTATACGAAGAGAGATAAGACAAAAAGAATAAGGATAATTGTAATACCCATAGCAGCTGTCATACCTGTCTGTGCTTTATATGCTTCTTCTGTCTTCATATCTGAGAACTGGGAGACAACCCAGAAGTAAGAGTCGTTTGCATGAGATGCAACCATTGATCCTGCTCCGATTGCCATTACGACAAGTACTCTTCCAAGTGGAGAAGCAAAGCCCATTGTCTCCATTAATGGAACCATGATGGATGCTGTAGTGATCATTGCTACTGTGCTTGCTCCCATACTGAGTTTGAAGATACATGCGATGATAAATGGAACAAAGATACCCAAGCCTGTTGTTGAGAGACCCTGGATAGATGCCTGGATAGGGAGAGCCTTGAGAATCTGGCCGAAAGCACCGCCTGCACCTGTGATGGCGAGAATAGCTGCACTGTCAGTAATACCTGCAGATATCCAGGAGAGAGTATTCTTCTTCTCCGATACAGGAATCATTCCGATTGCAAGGAATACACCGATGAGAAGAGCGACTACCGGCTTACCAAGGAAAGTCAAGATACTTGCAATGGCACCAGTTGCACCGATGATAGAAACTACTGAAGCAATACCGATGAGAATTATCGGAAGTAGGATAGGAGCAAAGCTCTGGAGTGTTCCGGGAAGCTTACCATATTTCTTCTGAAGTTCTTCGAGAGTATATTCACTGTTGGCTTCAATATGGATTGTTGAAGAGACTTTCTTTGCCCATACCATAGCTACGATTACTGCAGGAATGGAGACCAAGAGACCTACAAGAATAGTGAGGCCAAGATCAGCTCCAAGTGTTCCCGCCATTGCAATAGGACCAGGTGTAGGAGGAACCAAGCAGTGTGTTGCATAGAGACCACCTGAGAGAGCTGTAGCCATTACTGCAAGAGAAGTATTAGACTGCTGAGCGAGAGCTCTTGAAATCGGAGAGAGGACTACGAAGCCTGAATCACAGAATACAGGAATACCTGTGATGTAACCCATAGCACCCATGGCAACGACACTGTTTTTCTTGCCTACTACCTTCAAGATAGCATTTGCCATTGTGAGGGCGGCACCGGTTTTCTCAAGGATTGTTCCAATGATGGTTCCACAAAGAATGACAATACCGATGCTTGTCATTATAGACCCGAATCCTGAGTTGACTTTGTTGATTACCTCGGAAAGTGTCAATCCTGTCTCTGGGAAAAGCCAGCCTCCTACGACACCGCAAAGAATTGCGA
>CAMEXG010000140.1 GCA_945947045.1 uncultured Spirochaetales bacterium
AAACTTCTCCTATTTTTACTCTGGAAGACCGCTGTCATCAGCAGGGAAAGGTGCAGAAGGGTTGGCCTGTGTAGTATCCACCAACTTCTGAATAAACTTTCTATTATCGAGAAGAGGTGAAATAGCCCTACCATGGTGAAGACGTGAAATGACGCGGGCAAAGAGTTCTGTCACATCCGCCTGGACAAACCACTCTTTCTCCAAGAGCTCCTTTCCTTGGTAGACGGCGTTGGTGCCTATTATCCTATAGAAGATACCTTCTTTGTAAGCCTGGTCGAAGTTCTCTATGGCTCCGCCGTTAAAGAAGGGAAGAGATACCATTACAATGACCTTCTTGGCACCTCTATTCATAAGCTCTCTCATGGCGATGATCATCGTACCTCCTGTCGCTATCATATCGTCAGCCATAAGAACAGTCTTACCCTTTACGTCTCCGAGAAGGTTGATGGATTTAATATTTGTATTCTTTGCACTTGTGGAGACCTGGGAATAATCCCTCTCTTTATAGAGCATGGCAAGCGGCCTATGAAGAGCCTGTGCATAGAACTTGTTTCTATTTACAGCCCCTGTATCGGGAGAAACTACAACGATATCAGGATCTGAGAAATCGATAAGACGTCTCAGGGCGATAAGCGTCTGATAGGATCCATGAACGTTTTCAAGTCTACATGTAGAGAAGGCATTCTCGATTTCTCTGGAGTGAATATCCAAAGTAATGATTCTGTCCACTCCAAGTTCTTCGCAGAAACGGGCGAACATAGCGGCAGTCAAAGCTTCTCTTGAAGCCTTCTTGTGCTGTCTGGCGTATGGATATGTAGGAAGAACCAATGTGATTGATGCAGCTCCTGCATTAGTAAGCGCGTTGATTGTGGTGAAGAGGAACATCAGGTGGTCATTGACACTTATTACCTGAGGTTCGTCCAAACCTGCAACCTTAATCGGAGCTGTATTTGATACATCGTGTACCACATACACATTGAGACCTCTCACAGGATCGATTATCTCCGCCTTCTCTTCTCCGTTGCTGAACCTTGTGTACTTGACGTTTATGGAGAAGTCCGGGCAATGAAAGGATGTAGGAAGTTTTCCTGTAGGAATCTTCTTTGAATCCAAATCATCTAAGAGAGTGACAGTCTTCAATAACTCTTCTTCAGTAATTCCATGACGCTTTGTCAATGCCTCTGAAACCTTTTCATAACGAGCAATATATAGTCGTCTGAGGTGTTTCACTACTTTGCCTGTAAAATATTCTGAGCCAGGGCCGGCAATAACCCCTAACTTATGTGGTTTTAAGATACTCATTTGGTCTAAGGATACCCCAAAGCAAACATTGTGTTCAACAACGTCTATATATAAGAAAGAGAATGAAAACATGAGATTTCATTCTTTTACGCCAAAAATGCGTTATAAAAGTATGAAGAAGATTCCCATATTACTTTCATTTTTATTGTTTTTCATTTCCTGCGTCCCTGGGGGCGGAGCAATCGAGGACATGACAAAAGACTTGATAAAGACTCCTCCTTCCCTTTTATCCTACACAATAGAAGGAAACACCACCCTCTCCCTTTCTTTCTCGGAGACAGTGGAAATAAAAGAGATGCTGATAAACGACCAAGTAATACTAAAGGAAAGACTCGGCTCTTCATTTTCCGTCCCCCTTCCCTTTTCTCTATCTCCCGGAGAAAAAGCCGGGATAAAGATTACAGCTGAAGATGCAAACGGCAATATTGAACGATTCTATTTGACGGTCAAAGGAAGAAATTATGAAACACCATCCCTGATCATCAACGAAATATCGGTCAAGGGGACCCAATCAAATCCAGACAGAATAGAGTTATATGTACTAAAAAAAGGAGATACTGCCGGAGTAGTCATCTCTGATGACAAATACTCTTTTACCCTTCCATCTATTAAAGTGAAGGAAGGAGACATAATACTTGTTTATTGGGATAGAAGTACTACCAAAAAGAGTTATGAGCGGAATCGAGGAAAAATGACTTATATAATAAATGCATCGGCGCCTTCTACTCTTTCAGGTCCCGAAGGTGCTGTAATTATCCGCAAAGAAGAAAAAGGCGATATGATGGATGCTTTTTTCTACAGTGAGAAGGGAGAGGATGCACTAAAAGAGGGAGAAAAGAAAAATCTCTTCTCTGAAGCATTAGAAGTAGCAGAATGGGAGGGAGAAGCCTTCGATTCCTCTCTTATCACGTCGTCGAGGGTGATGGCGAGGCTTCCTGGGGCCATAGATACGGACACATGTGACGATTTCTTCATTACCGCCGCCAGGCGAAGTACCTTCGGAGAAGAAAACGAGTATGCTCCTTATCAGGGTATATGACAAATAATGGGGCGAAACCGCCCCATTACCGAGAAATAGGAAAATCAATACTTTCCAAGAGAGCTTGAGTTCTCTTCGTTTGGCATATATTCCTTTCTTCTTCCTGGAAGAACAGCATTGAGGACAATACCGACGATAGATGCAACTGCAAGACCGGAGAAGCTTACTGCACCGAATGTAATTGCACCTGCAGCACTGTAGGAGATACCGATTGCAAGTCCGAGGATAAGAGCGGCGATGATAACGTTTCTTGAATCCTGGAAGTTTGTCTTGTTCTCTACAACGTTTCTGACTCCGATAGCTGAGATCATACCGTAGAGGATAATTGATACACCTCCGATTGTTGCACTGGGCATAGCTTCGATGAGAGCTGCAAACTTCGGACAGAATGAGAGTACGATTGCATATATTGCTGCAAGTCTGATTACGAATGGATCATAAACCTTTGTAAGGGCCAATACACCTGTGTTCTCACCATATGTTGTATTTGCTGGAGCTCCGAAGAGAGAAGCGATTGCTGTTCCCACACCGTCTCCGATAAGTGTTCTGTGTAGTCCTGGGTCTTCAATGAAGTTCTTTCCTACTGTTCCGCCGATGGCAGAGATATCACCCACATGCTCCATCATTGTTGCGAATGCGATTGGAACGATAGTGATGATTGAAGAAAGGAGGAAACTCCAGTTTACGTTTCCACTGAAGAAAAGACCGAATACTGTATCCTGCATCTTAAACGGAAGACCAAACCATGCTGCGTTTGATACTGAGTTCACAACCGCCGCCCTAGAAGATGGATCCACGATGAGGGCGACAACGTAGGAAGCGATTACACCGATAAGAATAGGAATAATCTTGATCATTCCCTTTCCCCAGATGTTGCAGACGACCACTACGACGATTGCAACAAGAGCAACAGCCCAGTTTGTAGTACAGTTGTTGATAGCTGACGGTGCCAGGTTAAGACCGATTGCAATGATGATAGGTCCTGTAACGACTGGTGGGAAGAACTTCATGACGTTCTTACTTCCGTAGATTTTACATACCAATGCGAGGACCAGATACAAAAGACCGGCACAAGCAACACCTACACATGCGTATACAAGTGAGATTGATTCTGTGTATCCAAGTGCAACGCCTGCTGCCTTTACCGCTGCATATCCACCGAGGAAGGCAAAAGATGAACCCAAGAATACAGGAACCTTTCTTCCTGTAACAAGGTGCATAAAGAGTGTTGCGATACCTGCAAATAGCAGGGTTGAACTGACGCTGAGGCCTGTAATGATTGGAACAAGTACTGTTGCTCCGAACATTGCGAACATGTGCTGCAGACCCAAAAGAAGAGTCTTACCTGTCCCCAGTTCCTTTGCGTTGTAGATGATGTCGTTGTTATTATCCATCTGTTGCTCCTTTGTACCACCGGTAAAGGAGAAAAAAGGTCTCACCCCTCCGGCAAGACTGCAACAAATCAGGGCACACTGCCCCCATATTATCTGCCTTACCGGTCTCTCTGTACCAGCTTAAAGACTTTTTTGCTGATGCATACTATCATGTCGCAACAAATATGGTCAATAAGTGTTGCCAAAGTAATCTAAATGTCTTAACAAGGATATGAGGCGTAAAATGGAAAGACGAGTTCAGATTCTTACTGAGACAGATGTGAAACGGGCTTTGATGAGACTGTCTTATGAAATTATTGAAAAGAGCGAAGATTTAGATAAAGTAGTTCTGGCAGGAATCCACACAAGAGGAATCCCTATTTCGGAAGTCATTCGGGACAACATTGAGAAGCATACAGGAAAAAGACTGGAGATCTGTACTTTGGATATTACCTTCTATAGGGACGACTTATCGAAAAAAGGAGAGCTTCCTGAAGTGAAGGGCTCAATTTTTCCTGTAGACATCAACGGAAAAGAAGTGATCATCTGTGATGATGTTTTATATACGGGACGTACTTGCAGGGCTGCAATAGACAGTATTTTTGCAAAGGGCAGACCCAAAAGAATCTCACTCTGTGTCCTAATTGACAGAGGTCACAGAGAACTCCCTATCAGACCTGATTACATAGGAAAGAATGTACCCACATCCCAGAAAGAGGTGATAAAAGTAAACATCGAAAGTATTGACGGGAAGACAGACGTAGAGATAATCGAAAAAGACAAATAGGTCTTCCCTCCTCTCCTTTCTTTTCAAGTCAGATGAAGAAGGGGAAAAGTCCCCTTCCATCTAAAACTCGTAGAGGACTGAGAAATCAGACAGCATGTCGCTTTCACCGGTTTCATCCTCGATGACTTCAACCTGCCCCGCATTTCCTTTTGACAGAGGTCTGTACTCAAGGTGAGTGCAGATCACTTCCATTGTATTTCTCCTCTCTCCCTTTTTGGTCTCCCATTTACACATTCTAAGTCTTCCCAGGCATCTTACAGCCATGCCTTTCTTTACTCTCTCCAGGCATCTTTCACCTAAATCCCCCCAGCACTGGATAGGAATGAAAAGCGTATCCTGCTGCATGTTCCCGGCTCTATCCCGCCAAAACTGGTCGTTGGCGAGATTGAACTTAATTAAACGCTTGTTTGTCGTGAGACTTGTGGCCACAACCTCGGGGTCGTTGACAGTGGTCCCCTCGAGTAAAATGTTGTTGAGTTGGTTAATCATATTATTCCTCCATTATATAGAACGCGTTTTTTCCTTAATTTGTCCAAAAAAGACTCTCATAGAGGTCAAACTGTGTTATTCTCTCCAAAGGGAGAAGTAAAATGGACCTGACTGTACTATCAGTGGGCGGATCTATAATCGCCCCGGAAAAAGTTGATTCGGTATTTCTAAAGGCCTTCAGAGAGGCTGTCGTAGAGTATTTGGAAGAGAACAGTGACGCAAAGCTGATTCTTGTTTGTGGTGGAGGCGCCCCTGCAAGAATCTATCAGGAAGCATACAGGGCTGTAAGGGGAAATGATGATACAGGAGCCCAGG
>CAMEXG010000141.1 GCA_945947045.1 uncultured Spirochaetales bacterium
TCCCCCCCGATGGACTTGAACCAACGACCAAAAGATTATGAGTCTTCTGCTCTAACCACTGAGCTAGAGGGGGAAAGCTAAGTCAATCTATCATAAAACCCCTATTTCATTCAACAGGTAGAAAAACTATTTTTGTTCCTTTCTTAAAATTCTTCTATGGATGGAAAATATGTATCTTGATGGTTATTAACTTTATGTAAAGGATGCGGGAAGGATGATCTGGTTCTATATTTATAAACAAAAGAAGCGGAGGATAACGTCCACCTTGTTAAGGACGGTACTTTGCTTCCTCTATATGGAAGAAAAGACCACGAGAAAATGACAGGGAGAAGGTTTGGGTATCTGAAGGGAGTAAATGCACATATAGAGATGGCTCTCTATGTAGATGCCTTTGAAGAGGTGGACAAGGAGTATATTAATGCCCTTGAAAACGGCGCCGCTTCTATTTTTCCTCCCACTCTTGAACCATGGGGACAGAGAATTTGCTTTATAGCAGATCCAGGGGGAAACGTAATAGAGATAGGTTCCTGGAATAAGAAGTAAAGAGATTCGGAAGTAAGTGTGTCATATCTTACAATACAAAAGAATTTGCACTATCGATTATAAAATGTATTAAACGAAACGATAGGTACATTTATATAAGTTTTGTTTTTTGATTTTCAATAGAATCCCAAGATGGTATAGTCAAGGATATAATGGACAATATGTTCAGGAGGAATTAAGTGAAGAAGATTCTTTGTGTTCTTTTGGTTTTACTCTTTATTGTGACAAGCGCCTTTGCAGGAAACATCTACTATGCATTCGGAGACATAGGTCAGCATCCTGATATTCTTATAGGTTTCTTTCCTTCATATGCATATATGGGGGTGGGGGTGAAGCTTCCCAAAATAATCGACGACAACACTACTGATATTCAGGTCTTGATAGGAGAAGGATATCTTCAACGCCTATTGTGGCAGGATAAAGACAGCGGAGACAATAACTTTGACAACGGAGTCTGGGATAGCAGCTCTGCCTTGAGATACAACGCCTGGACTAATGATTTGACATTTAGGTTCCGCCAGGGAGTGGGGGAGAGTCCGGTTAATGGTAAGGATCTATTGTTATTTACGGCAGGTGTAAACTTTAAGTATGAGAGATACTACTCAGCTTCTCAGTTCGGGCCCTTTGACATTAAGGGTACAATGGATGGAATCATAGACTCCGACTATAGTGGAAAGATATACCCGGAGTTGGCTAAAGGTGGAAAAGACTTCTTAGGTACGGAAATCCAGACCAACGTAAAACTCGATTTGATGAAAGATACTCTTCATACCAATGACGGCTTCTGGGCAAGGCTTGATATGAAGTATGGTCCGAAGATTATCAATAGCTATGTCAACGGCTTTGCTGATTATATCACATTCACCATCAATGGCGTTGGCGCCAAGACTCTCATGAACCTTACTGACCAGGATGGAGACTCGCTTCTTTCTTTGATTATTATTGACAGAATGAATGCAAGCTGGACAGGTGGAGACAGCGTTCCTTCATTTGTCGAGGGGCCGGGATCTCTTGGCCGCAAAGTTAGAGGCTTCAACACTTATACATACAACACTGAGTTTACAGCGGTAAACAACTTGGATTTGAGAATAACGGGACCAGGACTGGGACTAGAGAAGCTTGCTCCTAGAGTTAACCTGTTTGTAGACTGCGGTTATGGTTGGGGAAGAGTGCTTAACACAAATAGAATTGAGAATAATTTCCTTGCCTCTATCGGTGTTCAAGTTGAGATGTCATTCTTCGATTTTATCGACTTGGGATACCAGATCAACTATCTCTTGGTCGACAAGATGAAATACACTCAGCCAGGAAAGATTACTACAAACTTTACTTTCTTCCTGGATTTCTAATCCATATAGGGATTCTTAGATACTATCTCCTCTTTTATCTCAAGACCGAGATATGAGAGGAGATTTCTTTTTTCTTCTCTTTCATAATCTGCGATATAAGGGAGGGTAAAGTAGACAAAATCGCCATCGAGTATTGATTCAGGTTTAAAGCCATTTCTTATGAGAGCTTTATATTTATCATAGGAGATGTTTCTTTCGACACCTTCGAGAACGAAAGAATACCAGCCTGTGTCTTCTTCTATTTCTATCTCTTCTTTTATAGCGCCCTTACGTAGTTTTACTTCCACTTGGCTTGTTCCCTTTCCCCATAATCCAAGTTCTTCCAACGCCGACTCTGTAAGACCCAGATCTCTCCCCTCATTTGTTTTCGGTTTCTTGCCGTAGACTTTTGTTACTATGGACTTCCCTTCTTCATTCGATACAATTAACTCCGACCCCGTTTCGTAGAGATCTGTAAAAGAAAGAAGCTCTGAATTATTCCAAGATTTGTCGACAGGATCAAATCCAATCCAAAAGGCTGTCTCTGAGAAAAGGGCGGGAATAAGTATCAGTGATAAAACCACAATAAATGAAAGTCTCTTCATATCCTCATTATATTTTGCATAAAGGGAAAAATCCACAGTTGTGCGTAAGAGTTGAACAAAGGGGCTCTCCTTTGACATAATGATTGTCATGAGCGAAAAGAATAATCAGAATGCCCATTGGGCGGATATAATGGCAGATAAAATCATCCGTGAAAAGGGTGACAAGGAACTCTATACATGTGCCAGCGGTATTACACCTTCCGGTACTGTCCATATCGGTAACTTCAGAGAGATCATAACAGTAGAACTTGTTGTAAGATGCTTGAGAGAAAGAGGGAAGAATGTCAGATTCATCTATTCCTGGGATGATTATGATGTATTTAGAAAGGTACCTAAGAATATGCCTCGGAAAGAGCTTTTGGAGACATACCTCAGAAAGCCTATTACTCTTGTTCCTGATACAAAAGACAGAGCCGAGAATTACGCAAGAGGAAATGAAATCGATGTAGAGAAGATTCTTCCTACAGTAGGTGTCTTCCCGGAGTATTTATATCAGGCTGAGAGATATAGAACTAATAAATATGCCTCTGACATCAGGACGGCTCTAGAGCATAGAGAAGAGATAAGAGAGGTGTTAAATCAGTACAGAACAGAACCTCTGCCAGAGAATTGGTGGCCTATTTCCGTATTCTCTTCCTTTACAGACCGTGATAACACCACTGTTCTGGATTGGGATGGAGAATGGGGCGTAACATATCACGATGATGAGCTGGACAAGACCGAAACCATCGATATCAGGACGACTCCTTATACAAAGCTTCCATGGCGTGTCGACTGGCCTATGAGATGGGTTAAGGAAGGCGTAGACTTCGAGCCAGGTGGAAAGGATCATCTTACAGAGGGTGGCAGCTACGACACTGCAAAGAGCGTCGTCAAGATATTTGGAGGTGAAGCTCCTGTAACAATGCGTTATGACTTTGTAAGACTCAAAGGTATGGGAGGAAAGATTTCGTCTTCAGGCGGAGAAGTGGCCGATCTATATGATGTATTGGCAATCTATCCACCGGAGATTGTAAGGTATCTCTTTGTAGGGACAAAGCCTCAGAGCGAGTTTGCAATCTCATTTGACTTGGATGTATTGAAGATCTATGAAGACTACGACAATTGTGAAAGAATCTACTTCGGCATTCTTCCTGTCAAAGAGCAGAGAAAAGAAAAAGAGAAGAGAATCTACGAGCTTAGCCAGGTTGATGGATCCAAGATTCCAACGGAGCCAGGTTACCAGATTCCATTCCGTCACCTCTGCAACTATGTCCAGATTTATGGCGGGGACACGGAGAAGGTTCTTTCCCGTCTCTCCGATGCAACAGAAAGCCAGAAAGAGAGACTTAGAGTCAGAATCCAGTGTGCAAAGAACTGGCTCAGAGATTATGCACCGGAGGAATTTAAGTTTGCTCTTCAGACAGAGAATGATGAGAAATATGATGCAACAGAAACAGAGCTTGCCGCTGTAAGGGAATTTGCAGGATTTGTGGAGAAATATCTTGATGATATGGGAGAGAAAGAGTTCTCCAATTATATCTATCAGGCCGCTCAGGACAATGGTATGGAAAGTGCTGATTTCTTCCGCCTTATCTATACTGTACTTATCCGCAAAGAAAAGGGTCCGAAGCTTGCAGGATTCTTGAAGGCTTGTGGAAGTGAAACAATCCTACCGATATTAAAGAGGTACTGAGATAATAGGAGGAGTCATCTCCTCCTTTATTTCTCTTATTGTAAATGCATAAATTCCAGAACAATATTAAACCACGACTCCATTTTACTCCGTTTCAGACCATAGTCTTCGGATTTATGGCTGCGATATTAATAGGAGCATTACTACTTTTTCTTCCTTTCTCAACGAAAAGTGGGGAAACTACTTCTTTCTTTGATGCTCTCTTTACTTCAACTTCCGCTGTCTGTGTAACAGGTCTTGTGGTCCATGATACAGCGACTCATTGGTCTATGTTCGGACAGATTGTCATCTTGTTGCTTATTCAGATAGGTGGATTGGGAGTTGTTACCATGGCAGGTTTTCTAGCCATTATCTCAGGAAGAAAAATAGGACTCTTTGCAAGGAATACAATGCAGGAGGCGCTCTCCGCCCATAAAATGGGGGGAGTGTTGAAATTGACTAATTTCATCCTCTTTTCATCTTTTTTGATTGAAGTATTGGGAGCATTATTTCTCTCTCCTGTATTTGTCAAGGATTTCGGACTATGGAAAGGAATTTGGTATTCTTTATTCCACTCAATATCTGCATTCTGTAATGCAGGATTTGATCTTATGGGTGTAAGGGGAAAATTCTCTTCTCTTACTTCATATAGCTCCAATGTGCTGGTTAATGTGACGATAGTAGTGCTGATAGTCGTGGGGGGGATAGGATTTCTCACTTGGGATGATATAAGGACCAATGGCATCCACATTAGAAAGTATAGAGTCCAGTCCAAGATTATCTTTACTGTCACCTTTGTTCTTATTCTTTTACCATTTCTATTTTTGTTCTTCCATGAGTTCTCAGATCTTCCAATGAAAGATAGGGTGCTGTCGTCGCTTTTCCAGAGCGTGACACCGAGGACTGCAGGTTTCAATACTGCCGACTACAGCGCTATGTCCGAGTCTGGAAAGGCTATGACAGTGTTGTTAATGCTTGTAGGAGGCTCACCTGGATCTACAGCCGGTGGTATGAAGACGACTACTCTTGCAGTTCTTGTGCTTTCAGCTTTTGCAGTATTTAGGAGAAATGGAGACGCAGAGTGTTTCGGTAGAAGAGTAATGGATGAGGCTGTAAAAGCGGCAGGAGCCATATTGTTCTTATATCTATGCCTTTCATTTGTCGGGGCTTTG
>CAMEXG010000142.1 GCA_945947045.1 uncultured Spirochaetales bacterium
ATATCGTCGTCGCTCTTCTCTTGCTCGAAGCCTTCCTCTATTCCCATTTCATCCACTACATCCAACAGGTGGTTATATTCCTCGTCGCTGATGGAGCAAAGACTGGGATCCTCTTTCGGAGGAACGAATTGGCACATTAGTGAAAGATAGAAATTGTCTTTATATCGCTGGCCGAAGATTCTCAGAAACTTCTCTGAGGCCCATACTGTCCCAGGAAAGACCAAGTGTCTGATAATAGTCCCCTTCATAGCATTTAAGTCTGTCTCTCCATGACGGGCTTTGATCCAATCCATTACTGGAAGTATGGAGGAGGCATATGTACTTCTTCCGCAGAACACTCCGGCCACCCTCTTACTAAGTGTCTTGCAGTCCAGTAAGTAAATATCGATGTAAGGGTCTATAAGTTCCAGACCATGTATATTTTCATATCCTGAACTATTCCAGACTACAGGGAGCTTGAATCCCTTTTCTTTGGCTTTATCCAGGGCAAGGATAATAGATGGAATAAAGTGGGTGCCTGTAACAAGATTAAGAGTTGTGGCTCCCATACTCTCCAAGTCCAGCATCAAAGAAGCCAGTTCGTCTATTTCCACATAAATACCCTGGTTCTCTCCGTCACTACCTGATATCTGGCGGTTTTGGCAATATGCACAATGGAGAGGGCAACCTGTAAAGAAAATCATGCCTGAACCTTTTTCCCCCACTAAAGGCGGCTCTTCACCCCTGTGTAATCCTACCCAGGCTATTTTGACTTTATCACTCTGCCTGCAGACTCCTCTTTCACCCTTATTTCTATCGACTCTGCACATATTGGGGCAAAGAGTGCATTCTTTATATTCATCCATAACCGACATACTCCGATTATATTATTTGTCACAACTCTAAAAAAGAGGATAAGAGGGACAATATGAGTCAAACAATAAAATGAATCAAAACGCTCCCAAGGACTATTCAAATTAAAAGAAGGGAACTATCTTTATCATCATGTGGTTTGATTTTCTGAAACGGGGAAAGAAAGAAGATAAAAAAAAGGAAGTAAGATACATCCTGGCCGTTGATGGCGGAGGAATGAGGGGTATTGTACCTGCCTTTATTCTTAAAAAAACAAATGAAGAGCTGCGGAAAAGAGGAATACTCCGTCCTTTGTACTCATACTTTGATCTTGTTTCAGGAACCAGCACCGGAGCCTTGATCGCCCTTGGCCTCACTGCCCCTGTAGATAACCTGGGAATAAAAAAAGAGGAAGGTGAAGATTGGGAAGTAACGGAAATTATAGAAAAGGGTAGATTCAGAAAAACCACAGAAATAGTGAAAAAAGGCGAAATAGAGAGACTTGGAGACCCTGAGGAGCTTTTAAGTCTTTATACAGAAAACGGAAAGAAAATATTTATTCCCGATGATGCCAAGGGAATATGGAGACTGGTGGGTAAAGTCACAAAGATGCTGGGGGACAAGTATGACACGGTACCTTTGGAGATGTTTCTCGACGAAGTCTACGGAGACACTCTCCTATCGGAGGCAAAGGTTCCCACCATGGCTGTAAGTACTGACACAAATGGATGTAAAAGCTTTATTTTCCGCTCTTGGGACAGCCATGGATTTTTAGTCCGGGAGGCAGCCAGAGCCACAAGTGCCGCCCCAACCTACTTCGCCCCCGCTGTTTTCATAGACAGAGAAACAAATGAAAAGCTGACTCTTATTGATGGAGGGATGATAGCAAACAACCCTATTTTGGCTACATACATTGAAGCGAGAAAGCTATATCCTAATGCAGACGAGTTTAGAATCCTCTCCATCTCTACAGCTTCTTCCCTATGTGTTCTCCATCCGGAGGAATATACAACGAACTTAGAGTGGCTCTCTCACCTTACATCAGCCTATAGCAGCGCAAACATGAATATTTCCCTTGAGGGTGTGGAGAGTATAAAGGGAGTGAGAGTCGATAGAATCTGGGAGCCGGTATTAGAGAAGAAAATCAAGTTGGATGATACGTCAAAAGAAGCTGTAGACGCTCTCATGGAGGCTGCAGAGAAAATCTGGGATATGGATAAGGAGAAGATTTACTCATTCTTAGATGAAGTAACCACGGCACCCATCCCAGACAGACTGGTTTTAAAGGATGAAAATAAGCTTAGAGAGAATCTCTTAGAGCTCGAAGAGCCTCAAAAAGACGCTCTCTACCTTCCCTCATAGAAAAAGAGATATCTCCGACGGTAGAATGGTCGCCTACAATATCTGAAACAAGCTTGACGGCATAAAAGGGAATACCCATTGAGAGGGCCGCAACGCCTACTCCATATGCCTCCATATCTACACAGTCCGGTGAAAAAGAAGAGAATACATCTCTATAAGAAGAGGTAAATGTTCCAGATGACAGAAGAGTCAACCCCGACTTTCTATCTGCCGTCCTAAGCTCTCTCTTAGTAGAACGGTTCCAGTCGATAGTAGCACCCAAAGGTAAATGCATGGCGGATAGGTCTTGGTCCGGGGTGACCACAGTGGAGAAAGAAACCACCTCCCCCCTTTTTATTCTGCCCAGGCTTCCGCAAGTTCCTACGCTCACTACAACGTCAGCCCCTGTCTTCACAATCTCGCCAGAAGCCTTTGCAGCTGCAAAAATAGGCCCCACACCGGAGACCAAAGTCAGGAAATTTCCTCCCAGTCCTTTGATCTCCGCCTTATCTGAGGCGACCACAAGTATTTTTTTCATCAGATACAGAGTCCTGCAATAGCAGCTCCAATTGTAGGAGAGTTATCGATGGAGACAATCTGACAGACCTTTCCCTCCTTCTTCCAAAGAATCTGGTC
The DNA here is from genome assembly GCA_945947045.1 of uncultured Spirochaetales bacterium. Taxonomy (GTDB): domain Bacteria; phylum Spirochaetota; class Spirochaetia; order Sphaerochaetales; family Sphaerochaetaceae; genus Ornithospirochaeta. The sequence continues at coordinate 2,809 of CAMEXG010000142.1, forward strand.
CAAATACTCTTTTACATAATCTTCAAGGAAACATGTCTTATAGAATGTAGTGCCGTCTGCATTGATGACTACAGGTCTTCTCGGGTCTTCACCCTCGCCAGAAGCGATCACCGCTGCAGTAAGATTGAGGGCTGTAAGCTTACCGGACCTCTCTACAATGGAGCGCATAATGATATAAGCATTCTTAGCGTCTTCTTTGTTGGCGGAGAAGAAAGAGAGAGGATTTGAGAAGTCTCCGGCTTCCCTTAAGAAGCCACCTACATCCTTAGTCTCAAGATCATTCATCTCAGATAGATTCTCTGCCGACTGGGAAGAGAACACTCCCTCTTTTGCAGCCTTCTTCAAGACAAAGAGGGTAAATGGTCCCAGGTAAGCGCCACTGATCTTCTTTTCCAGGTGATAGGCATTACTGTCTTTAGTAGTCTTCATGAACTCTGCATCAATTTCAGAGAGTTCCAACTTCAGGCAACCAGACTCTACGTTGATAATCTGACTGCCTTCACTGAGTGTCAATTTCTTGATATTGGAGTTTCGTTCCACATATGCGGTATTTGTTCCTGTTCCGAGGATGAAGCCGATATATGTGGAAGCGTCTCCCTTATATGCAGCTTTTGCAGCAAGAAGAGTGGCGACAGTATCGTTGACGATACTTACTGTCATGCCTTCTGTGTCATAGCCCCTACTTGAAAGCTCTGAGAGCAGTTCTTTTCCAATTCTCTTACCGATTACTTCAGGAGCCTTGATCTCCTTACTGAACATAAGTGGGATACCGTCATGGTCGGGAGTGATTTCAGCAGCGTAAGAGAAACAGAAGCCTATCTTCTTGCTCTTGCCCATAAAACGCTCTATGTTATCTGCAAGAATAGAGAAGAACTCTTTTTTTGTGACTTCTTTCTTTGCTCCCGGCATACCGACTTTCTGGAAATCCGAGATTTCAGCCACACCGTCGTTAAATGTTACAAGGCAAGTTCTGAAGTTTGTTCCGCCAGCGTCCATGACAATTACACTTTCACCGTCAGGAATGTCATTCCCCGCCTCTGTATATGTAGCGATCATCGCCAACGAGCTCTCTTTTCCCTCCAAACCCCTCTTCATTTCAGAAGAGAAGAAATCGAGGACTTTGTCAGAGTCTACATCCTCTGCCCTTAAACCATGTCTTTTTAGAAAATCATATGCATCCATAGATACCTCTTTTTATCAGCCAGATTTCAGTCTATATTTTAAATCAACTTTATATTTTGACGAGTTGACAGTAAACATATTCGATTGTACTACAAGATTTCCTTTGCTGTCACCAAAGACTTCCAAAACACCTTTGACTCTCCACTCTTTACCCCTCTCTTTTAATGTGCAATCCGCTTTTATTGAAAGGGAAATCGAGGAAAGGTCCCTACCTGACATCAATTCCAGTTCATCGGGATCTTTCTTCATATCTATTGAAATCTCTCCGTCCACGATCAAGTCGTCTTTCTCGTATCCCTTCTCTAATAGTATTCTCTGTATTTGAATCATCAAAGAAGAACGTTGGGTGACGGCAAAGAGAGCACTATCTATGATACTGATATCTTTTGGTTTAGATGTGAGAGCATCATAGTAGAGGGAAACATCTGAAGAATTGAAAACTACTTTTTCCGGGAACAGGCCCTCACCTTCTACATCCACCCCAGGCAGAATTAGACGAGGCATCGATGCAGAAGAAGCCATAACACTCAGCGTAATCGTCTCCATCTCTTCAAAACAAGGTGAAGAGAAGAGAGGAAACAGAGATAATACAAATAAAATAAGAACGAGTGTTTTCTTCACTGTTTCAGTCTACTGTTTTTTCGTCTTTGGGCAATATCAAAGAGCGAGAATCTCTGATAGAATGTAATAATATGAAGAACACTATACTTTGGTATGATTTAGAAACCTTCGGTCTTAATCCTCGTTATGATAGGATTGCACAATGCGCAGCCATCAGGACAGATATGGAGCTGAATGTAATCGATCAGCCATTACTTCTATATTCTAAGCTCTCCCCCGATTATCTTCCTGTGCCGGAGAGCTGTATGGTGACAGGAATCACACCTCAGATGGTAAATGAAATGGGAATCAGGGAATCGGAGATGATCGAGAGACTTCTCTCTGAGATGATGAAGCCCGGCACCATCACCACAGGCTTCAACTCCATAGGATTTGATGATGAGTGTATCCGTTCCACTCTATATAGAAACCTTTATGACCCATATGAAAGAGAATACTCCAACGGCTGTTCCCGTTGGGATATTCTGAATCTAGTCAGAGCCACAAGAGACCTTAGGCCTCAAGGCATGGTCTTTGATAAAAAGAACAGTGAAACAGGATATACATCCTTCAAGCTTACGGATCTTACAGAGGAAAACGGCATAGACCAGAAGGGAGCCCATGACGCCCTGGTGGACGTAAGAGCCACAATAAATGTAGCAAGGTTAATAAAGAAAAATCAGCCACGTCTTTGGGAT
>CAMEXG010000143.1 GCA_945947045.1 uncultured Spirochaetales bacterium
GTTTTGGCTATTACTACAAGTATTTATTGATATGCAGAATAAAGAAGAAGAAAAAGAACTGACGCCTATGGTCCGTCAGTACATGGAGATCAAAAAAGAGCATCAAGACAAGGTGCTCTTTTTTCGCTTGGGTGATTTTTATGAGATGTTCAACGACGATGCAGTAGAAGTTTCAAAGCTATTGAATCTTACTCTGACTCATCGGGGATCTATGCCTATGTGCGGCATTCCGTATCATGCTGCAAAAAACTATCTTAAAAGATTACTCGACTATGGAAAGAAAGTTGCCGTATGCGAACAGTTTCTCGATCCAAATGAGAAGAATAAACTTGCAAAGAGAGAAGTCACTCAAGTATATACTCCTGCAACTGTAGTTGACGACGAATACCTTGACTCCCTGTCTTCTTCTTTTGTCGCCGCCATTAATGTAGAGAAAAGAGGTGTACACATTGCTTGGTCCGACATATCTACAGGTGAGTTTTATATTCGAACAATTCCTTTAGAAAAGGATTTTTCAAGACTCGACTCTTTGTTATATGAAATATCTCCCAAGGAAATAATCGTTCCTGATGACATATACTTCACAAACAAAGAATTCAGAAGTGTAATAGATTCTACTTCATCAATTGTATCGAAGATGCCTACTTGGTATTTTTCTTTGAAGGAAGGTAGAAGACAGACTGAAAAACAGTTTTCCACAAATGCCTTGAGAATTCTTGAACTCAATGAAAAAGATCCTATTCTTACATCAATCGGAGCACTCCTTTGCTACCTGAACGATACTGCCAAGGCGGAACTGCCCCAGCTGAGAGGCATTGAGCGTATCGGAGACGAAAGCTTTATGTTCCTCAATTCTGCAACAATCAGAAATCTTGAGATTCTTTCTTCTCTTACAGAAGGAGGACAAAAGTATTCATTATTCTCTACGATCAATAGAACACTTACTCCAGGGGGAGGAAGGTTTTTAAAATGGGCCCTTGTCCATCCTCTTATTGATATATCGAAAATATTAAAGCGACAGGAATGGGTCCTCCGATTCTTCAACAATAGAGAAGAAGAGGAAAGAATAAGGCTGGAACTTAAAGAAACAAGCGACTTGGAGAGATTGGGTGTCAAAGTCGGAATGAAGAGGGCGACGCCTAGAGATCTAGTGGCCATCAGTGAAAGCACAGCCACCTTTATTGATATGGTGGAGAGTAGTGATGAATACCTTTCAGTTGTTGAAGACTCTTTTGATTATGACTGGAATTCTCTTATAGACTTCTCCACCGAGTGTCTAAAAGCTATAAATAAAGAGTGCACTAATATTAATAATGAAGGCACAATAATCAATGACGGGTATGACCAAGAGCTGGATACTCTCAGATCCCTCTCCAACGGAGGAAGCAAGGAACTTGAGGAGTATTTGGAGAGAGTTAAGGCTGAGACAGGCATAACGACTCTAAAATGCGGAGAAAATAGAATCATTGGTTGCTTTTTGGAGGTATCCAAGGGACAACTAGACAAAGTTCCCTCCACATTCATCAGACGCCAAACTCTTGTAGGAGGGGAGCGCTTCACCACTGAAGAACTCAATGCCATTCAAGATAGGATACTCAATAGTAAAGAAGAGGCGGCTAAGAGGGAACGAAATATTTATTCCCGATTTGTTGAAAGAGCATATAACCTCCGTTGTGATATAGAGAGAATGGGTAAAGTTATTTCTCTTCTGGATTTCTATTCTTCTCTTGCCTTCTTGGCATCTGAAGCAAAATGGGTGAAGCCCATTATGGCTGAAAGCGGAGAGTTGGAGATAAAAGAGGGTAGGCATCCGGTTGTAGAAGCAAATACAGAAAGATATGTTCCTAATTCTTTCTCCACCACAAAGTCCAGGTTTTCTTTAATTACAGGCCCCAACATGGCAGGTAAATCAACATATCTAAGGGAAATAGCCCTCATTGTCTTACTCTCCCACATAGGATCCTTTGTTCCTGCAGAAAGTGCAGTCATTCCTATTACTGATAAAATCTTCTGTCGTGTAGGTGCTTCTGATAATCTATCTAAAGGGGAGTCCACATTCCTTATAGAAATGAGTGAATCCGCCCAGATATTAAGGTCCATTACAAATAGAAGTCTTGTAATAATGGATGAAATCGGCAGGGGGACTAGTACACAGGATGGAATGAGTATTGCTTATGCAATAATGGAATATCTAAAAAAAAGTGGTGCCATTACTCTTTTTGCAACCCATTATCATGAACTTACTATGCTGGACACCTCCGATATGTCCCTGCTTCATATGGATGTAAAGGAAGAAAAGGGAGCTGTAATCTTTTTAAGAAAGGCAGTAGAAGGAGTTGCCGCTTCCAGTTACGGAATTCATGTGGCCAAGCTTGCGGGTATGCCTCGCAGTGTAATAAACGAAGCCCTTTCATTCCAGAAAAAGCACTTTGAAGATTACTCATCATTCTCAGACCAAGGTAGTCTTTTCGCTTCAGGTGAAGTTGAAATCGACACAAATGCCGAGAGTGAAGTATCTGAAGCCATATTGAACTTTGATCTTAACCAATCCACGCCATTAGATGCTCTGATTCTTATAGGTGAGTTAAAAAGAAGACTGGAGGAAAAATGAAATACTTTATTTCTGCCTGTCTTATGGGAAAGAAGTGCAAATATAACGGTGGAGACAACTATGACGCTGATTTGGCTTCCCTTGTATCAAATGACGACATTGTTCTGATCTGCCCTGAAGTTGACGGCGGTCTTCCAGTTCCCCGGAACCCTGTAGAGTTAAATGACCACAAGGCTCTGGACAAAGACGGGAATGATTACACTTCTTTCTTTATAAAGGGAGTGGAGTCTGTCATTGAAAAGGCTGAAAAAGAGAATCCTGACGCCTTCATCCTTCAGCCCAGAAGTCCTTCTTGCGGCATTGGTTTGATCTATGACGGCACCTTTTCAAAAACTTTGATAAAAGGAAATGGATTATTAAGCGATAAACTACTTGAAAAGGGATATAAACTATATACTCCGTCAACATTTAAAGCTCTAAAAGATCAATCTATTTCTTCTCTATCTATTGACATAGACGCCAAATAGAGCTTAAATACCTATAGTTTCATTTAAAGTGATTTAAAGGGACCGGCTAGCCGAGTCCCTTTGTTTATGATGGAGGGGTATGCTTACAAAAGAAGCCAATTCCAATGAGCTCTTTAAGAATGTCAGCGAATGCATCAAGACACTTGGTCTCGATACAGTCGAAGTCACTCAGTCAAGAGACAAAGGCTGCACTAACATGCGTGTGGTCTTAAGTAAAAGTGAAGGGGAGATTAATACAGATGACCTTGAAAAGGCATATAATGTAATCTACCCCATGTATCAGGTTCTCTCTCAGGATAGAGATTTAAATCTTGAGGTATCTTCTCCTGGAATACAGAGGACGCTTAAAGATATCTACGAATTCAAAGTATTTAAGGGTAAGACAGTCAGAGTCTATTCTACTTTTTATTCTTCATATGTTGTCGGAAAGATAGAAGAATCAGATGAAGAAAGCGTTACTCTTAGTTCTTACTTAATTGAAGATAAGAAAGAAAGCGGTGAAATAATAAAATTAAACTACGATACAATATCAAAAGCGAAGCTTGAATGTATATGGGAGGAAAAGAATGATTGACCTTACTAATGACATAAGGGAAATGATGGACCAGAAAGACATGAGCTTTAAGGAAGTCAAATCTATCATTACCGACATGCTTAAAAGTGCATATAAGAGAAAGTTTGGAACTGATGAAAACGCAGAAATAAAGTTCTATACAAAGAAAAAGGATTCTTCAAGAATCTTTGTGGATATTCTTGCCAAAAAGACAGTTGTGGATGAAGAAGACTTTTTTAATGAAGTCACTGAAATTCCTTATGACGATGCAGTTCTTCTCGCCGGGGACGAGGTTGAAGTAGGCGACTCTCTTGAAATTCCGCTTAATCCAAAGACATTCGAGTACTCGGCAGTCCAGTCCGCCAAGCAGCGTGGCCAGCAGGTTTCAAAGGAAATGACAGATGACAAGACATTTATCAAGGCCAAGTCTATGGAGTTTACTCTCGTCAAAGGTGAATTGAAAAAGATCGGTAAAAATAACTCCGATTGGCTTGTAGACGTTGGTTTTGGCGAAGAGAACCTGGCTGTATTCCCACTTCGCGGCCAGTCTCCAAGAGAGACATACGAAATGGGTGATACTCTCCGCTTCTTTGTAGAGAAAGTCGACAGAGGAGATGAAATCATCACAAAAGACAATAAGACAGGAAAGACAAAGAAAAAGAAGAGAGGAGTTAAGATCAGTCTCTCTCGTAGCTGCAAAGAATTTGTCAAATGTCTTTTGGAAGCTCAGCTCAGAGAAGAAATCGACAACGGTTCGGTTGTCATCAAATCCATTGCAAGACAAGTCGGTGTCAGAACAAAGGTTGCTGTGGATACAAAGAAGAGCGATACAGATCCAGTCGGTGCAACAGTAGGAAAGGCAGGATGTAAGATCCAGACAATCACCAACGAGATTTCCGGTGAAAAGATCGATGTTGTCAGATATGACAACGATCCAATCGTTCTCATAGCAAATGCCCTTACTCCTGCTCAGGTACAGAGAGTGGTGGAAATCGACCCCTCTTCAAAGTATGCTGTCGCCATCGTCGACGACAAAGACCAGGGCTTGGCCATCGGTCAGAACGGTGTCAACGTCAAACTTGCCAAGACTCTTTGTGACTGGGTCATCGACGTCAAGACAAAGAGTCAGTTCAACGAAATGGAACAGACACAGCAGATTCATGAGAATGTCGGAAGTCTCTTCAAAGATGAAGAAAGCGTTGCTCCGACAGTGGCAGAAGAAGCAAAAGAAGAGCCTAAGGTTCTTACAAATGAGGAGATCGGTATTGCAGAAGGTGAAACACCTATTACCGATGTGGGCCTAGATTCCCGCTTAGTTAAGAAACTTCACAATGCCGATATATGGTCTATTGAGGAGTTCTTCGATTATACTGATGAAGAGTTACTGGAAAGAGGTCTTACTGAGGAAGAGATTGATGCTGTCAAGGGCAGTGTAGAGATCGTTACAGAGGAAGTAGAGGATGACGACTCATTTGAATGTCCTGTTTGTCATGCAATTGTTCCTGCAGGAAGTACTACTTGTCCAAACTGTGGTGCAGAATTTGAGTTTGAGTGATATAGTTTTTAAAGGTTCATATGGCAGAAGATAATAAGAACATTAAGGTAAACATCATCAAAAAGACTGTAACTCCGGAACCAGC
>CAMEXG010000144.1 GCA_945947045.1 uncultured Spirochaetales bacterium
TCACTGTCACTTTCGGTACTATGGGTGCGGCAGGTTTCACACCGACAAACCTTTCCATCGCTTCATTCAACTCTCCAGCAATCGAGTGGATCTGTATAATATTTATGTTTCTTTCGGGTGCAAACTTCGCTCTGTACTTTAAAGCGATAAGGGGACAAGTGAAGAAGGCTTTGAAAGACGGAGAGCTTAGAATATACACAGCCATCGTTTTGGTTTCTTCCCTATTTATTGCCTTGAATCTATTTTTTAGCGCAGGAATGAAGGCAATTGACGCTATCAGGCATTCATTATTCCAAGTTGTGTCTTTCACAACTACGACAGGCTTCTCCTCTACCCAATACCAGAACTGGCCGATATTCTCACAGATGATTCTCTTTGTGCTTTCCTTTATCGGGGGATGTGCAGGAAGTGCTGGAGGCGGCCCCAAAGTCATTAGAGTTGCAACAATATTTAAACTTGGTAAGTCATCAATAAGAAAGAGACTCCACCCTACTTCAGTATCGAAGATAAGAATTGGAGATGATACTCTTTCTCAAGATACTGTCTCAGGCATCTCTGGCTTCATTGGAATGTACTTAGTTACCTTCGCCATTGCTTCTATTGTTATATCACTGACAGGAAAAGATCTTATCACTGTCCTTTCTTCCTGTATTTTGACTCTAGGAAATATTGGTATAGGACTGGGAGGAATAGGAATGGATTTCTCTTTCTCCATATATCCAGATTGGGCACTATGGGTATTCTCATTCTTAATGCTTGTAGGAAGACTTGAACTCTTTACAGTCTATGCTCTCTTTACTAAAGATTTCTGGAGAAGCTGAAATCCTATTCTTTATTAAGCTATTGGATATATCAGAATAACTTTAAAACTCAAAATGAAACTCCACAGTTTTAAAGCTATCCCTCTACATAGTTGAAACAAACACTCTTTTTTGAAGATTTAGAAACTACATTTGAAACTAGGAGCCATTTTGGTTCCAGTTTTAGGTATTGTAAGCTTAATCATAAATGAATCTTTGGGAGATTTATTCCCTTAGTATATGAATAACAGAAAAGCTAAAAGCCATTAGAAACGTAAATTGGTACTTGATGATATTTTCTTATGTAGTATGAGTATAAAAAACAATGGCAACCCACTCCGGTGCCTTTGCTCCACAGAACGGATTGCCTAACTTCATTTCGGGTCTGGAAACCACATCTATCGGCGGCTTTTGCTCACTCGATAGTCCAGATACCACTTTAGCAGGGGTAGGACTCGAACCTACGGCCTCCGGGTTATGAGCCCGACGAGCTGCCAACTGCTCTACCCTGCGTCGATTACCTTAAAGAATATATAGAAAGGATTGAAATGTGTCAACACCTATACTGAATTTATTTTACATCTTTTTTACTTCTATATATACAAAGGAATAAACAACATGCATTTCTTTCTATAGAAACAGAAAGAAAAGTGAACTGAGAGTTATGTTATTCTTTTTCTTATTCTGTCTGAATAAAACTGCTATATTGGTGATACAATACTATGGGAGGTCAATATGGACGCAAACACTAAGAGAATAAACCATATTAAAGTAAAGAATACTATCTCAAACTTAGAGAAGAATAATATTAAGGCAGTCTATGTGGAGACAAAAGAAGAAGCTTTGACTCTTTTTAAGACAATGGTACCTCCAGGGTCTTATACGGCAACAGGTGGTTCTATGACGCTTAGAGACACCGGGATCATAGATTATCTTATGTCTGATACTGACTACCACAAGGAATATAAAGATGCATATGACGCCTCTTTTTATGTTCTGTCTGCCAATGCCATCACAGAAAACGGGGAGATTTTTCAAGTGGACGGAAGAAGTAACAGGGTCAGCGCTATGCTCTTCGGTCCGGAGAAAGTAATAGTAGTTGCCGGTATAAATAAACTTGTTCCGTCACTTAGGGAAGCGGCAGTAAGAGTAAAGAACATTGCCGCCCCAATGAACGCTACAAGGCTTTGTATGGATACTCCATGCACCAAGCTTGGCCACTGTATCGCTCCATCTGTGGATGCAGACAAATTATTTGCAACAGGATGCCTTTCAGAGGGATGCATCTGTTGTAATTCCGTGGTCTTCAGATACCAGAGAGTTAAAGACAGAATAACAGTTATCATTGTAGGAGAAGAACTTGGTTACTGATTCTTTATTTGCGCCTTATGTCGATGAGAAATATAAAGATTTCACCTCGCGTCTTTCTACTTCCGATACCCTTCCTAGGTTGGGAATAAGAGTTCCAATACTTCGTAAGCTTGCCAAAGAGATAGATTGGAGAGAATATGAGATAAAATGGCATGAAGACGTTATGTTGATAGGTCTTGCAATTGGTGGCTCGGATCTATCTCCGAAAGATAAAATCCAGGAGTTGAAAAAGCTTCTACCTTACCTATCTGCTTGGGATCAGACAGATATCATCAATACTGTCTTCAAAATCAAAAAAAAGAATAAAGATGAATACCTACAGTTCTTCACCTCTCTTCTGGAAGACGAAAGGACATTTCCAAAAAGACTGGGTATCGTTTGGCTCATGTCTAACAGAAAGGAATTGGATAGGGATGAAACACTGGAGAAGATCATTAACGCAGATGACGAAGATGTGTATTACATCTCTCTCGCAGTTGCCTGGGCTTTTTCTTTCTTCTACATAGATGATCCTGAGATAAAGATTCTTCTAGATAGATTAAGTCCAAAGACAAGAAAGCTTGCAGAAAGAAAAATCAGGGAATCAAGAAGAAGTAAGCCTCTTTAGTCTTCAGCGACGGTTGTATCTGCAATCTTTCTAAGAGGTGAAAATCCTTTACCAAGAACTCTGTAGGCCTCTCCTACATAAACGAAAGCCGAAGGGTCTTCTTGGTTTATGATTCTCAATAGTCTCTGATACTGATGGTTCTGAACAAGGACCATCAATACTTTATGCTTCTTTCCCGTATAAAAGCCTGTAGCCTCCCATACTGTTCCACTTCGCTTCAGCTCGTTTACAACTCTTTCTCCTATAACTGCTATATCATCGGAAATAACATAGACTGTCTTACTTCTCCTGGTACCTATACCTGTCAACACATAGTTGACCATAAAAGAGGAACAGAACATACCGATAATAGAAAAGAGCATAGGCTGGAAACCGATAAAGTAACCTGACGCCCCGACTACTAAACAGTTAAAACAGAAAGAGACGGAACCTACGGCAATTGGCGTATAGTGGGCGATTGTCTGTGCAATGATATCTGTTCCACCTGTGTTACATCCACTTTTCATGGTTATGCCTATTCCTGTACCGAGTAGTACTCCTCCAAATATAGCCGATAGAAGAATATTGACCGGCTCTGAAATATCAAGGAAACCAGTATATCCGGTAAGTTTACCAAAGAAAGAAACCCATAAGGAAAGAAGCGTAGAACCGATAAATGTTTTGATGCTGTACTTCAGTCCAAAAACAAATACACCCACGGCAATAAGAGGCAGGTTAACGCAGAATGTCATGAGACCAAGATCAAAACCGAAAAGGTTATAGAGGATGTTTGCCACACCACTTGCTCCCCCGGATGTAATTTTTGCCGGTGTATAAAACAATGCGATACCTACGGCAGCGAAAATCGGACCTAAGATAAGGTAGATGATATCAAATGCACTATGAATGAGATGTATTCTATTTTTTTGCATGGCACCCAATGATATACCTGAAAAATGCCTGTTTTCTAGTGCAGAAACCACTATTATGTGTCTCTTTCTGCACTATTTTCTGCACTCTGAATTATAATGCCATTAAGAATGACTGATGATAGTTTTGAAACTCTCTCCAAGGCTTCATCTGTAGAGTGTGTATATCGGTCATTTATCTTTGTGCTTTTGTGTCCCAAGACAAGCATCCTATCTTCCTGAGATATTTCAAAGTCCCTGGATAGTGTAGAGAAAGAATGCCTTAGGGAGTGAAATGTAATGTTTCTCTTTTTTCTCTCTTCTTCATCTATTCCCACTTTATCAAGAACTTCATAGAAAGCGATTCTTAAAGAGGGAGCGGACATATAGTCTCTTTTTTCTCTGGAGGAGGGAAATACAACGCCGTTATCATTAGCATTCCTTTTCATTTCTTTTGCAAAGTTTTTTTCAACAAGCACTGATCTGTCATATTTACCTTTGGTACCTTTTACTCCGGATAGATAACCTATCGAGTGCCTGATAAGGAGTTTTTCATATCCTTTTACATCACATTCCATGAAATCGGAAACATTAACAGCTCTTACTTCCGATAGTCTCATTCCTGTAGAAGCAGCAAGGAGTATCCCCAGCCTATAGGAGGGAAAGATAGTATCCCGATTACTCTGCAAGTACGCTACAATCTTCTCCAATTCTTCTTTAGAAAGCACTCCCCTATCTTTCTCATCTCCTGATGATGTCAAAAGCTTATCTGCAGGATTTTGTGTTATCAGCCCAAGCCTTGTTGCTTCTTTAAGGGGAATTGAAAAGGAATATATTATTACTTTGATAGTCCCGCTTGTCTTTCCTGTCTTGTACAATGATTTGGTTATTTTATCTAGAATCTGAGTGGTGACATTCACCAACTTCAAGCCTTTGGGCACCAGAGGTAAAACATTCTTCTCAAAGTTCTTGAGCATATTATATGCGTATTCTTTACCTATAGAATCTTTTTGAAGATTATTTCTTAATGCAATGTATTCGCTTTTATCCCAAGACCAGAAATCGATACACCAATCAGAGAAAAGGACATTTACGTTATTGGTAAAGAGTATTCCAGACTCCAATGCCTTATTTGCTATTACAGCAGCATCTTCTTTTCTAGATACATGCGTAAAATCCATTATACCTATTCTTTCTTTCAAACAGTCTATGCTCTTGGCTGTCATTTGCTTTCCTGTCTCTTTATCAAGAAAACAGACATACCAATAATCTCCATTAGTCTTATGTCTCTTATATAGATAAAAACTCCTTCGATGTGCCATAAATACCTCCTTCAAGTTATCTTGAATAAATCGGAAAATTACATTCTTTCCATTCCCCCATCGGATTGTCATTTACTGCACTTATTTCTGCACTCCGCAATAATTACTATTAATCATCGATATGTGAACTATTTTCATAACTCCTGTTTATTGAAGGTTTTTCATGTGTGATAATCATTAGTTTTTATTGGAGATTTAAAATAGTTTAATACATATATC
>CAMEXG010000145.1 GCA_945947045.1 uncultured Spirochaetales bacterium
TTGAGAGTTTTTCATTTTCCAAAACATATTTTTTTACTCTTCTTCACATTGGTCTTCACTGCATTACTATTTTAGAGAAGGAGTATTTGGTATAAGAATGAATGTGATTTCCTTCCCTAGGTATCAATCTATCATTAAAGTGCTCTCCAAGTACCCGCCTCGACCTGAATATACACTTGATTTCCTAGAAAAGATTATTCTTGTGAAAATAAATCCCCGGTCATAAAGTCACTTGTACATTCTTTGTTCTTCGTTTGTCATTTCATCAATAAACACCTGCTTATAGCTCATAGTATCAGAATCAAAAAGCGTCATGTCTGATATTTCCATATCATCATCTGAATAGGTTCTGTTCCCCATAATGGGTAAGGGCCGAATTCGTACCAGTATGCAATGGGATTATCGTCATAGTCGTTCTGGACTTCGTAGTCGATGTAGGTGGCAAGAAACTTGAGATCTGTGCATCTCAATGTTGCTGCAACCAGTTTTACATACAATTCTTTGTATCTTAATTTACCGGCATAATTGCCTCCTGACATAAACATAGGACAGATTTTTAGCTATTGATAAAAACACGGTGATATTCTTAATAGAAGAGGATAGAAATATGGGAAGACAAGAAAACATCGATATCTTTGAAGATACAAAACGCCTTTATGAAACAGACGCATCTTTAGTCGAGGGTGTGAGAAGATCAACACAAAATGAGGAATTCGTTGATGGTGGAAAGAGTATTCTGACAGAGATTGATAAACTCTATGAAAAGCAAGCCAAGGTAATCGTAAGTGACAAGAGATCTTTTGAAGCTGCAGCTATGTATGCTTATCAGAAGAAGAAAGTATGTGTGCTTAACTTTGCTTCAGCAACAAACCCCGGAGGTGGGGTGACTAAAGGATCTTCGGCACAGGAAGAGGCTCTCTGCAGGATTTCTACACTCTATCCATGCCTAAGTGACAGGAAGATGATGAGATGTTTCTATTATCCCCATAGAGATGCCCGAAATCCTCTCCACAATGACGATGCAATTTATACTCCCGATGTTGTAGTCTTCAAATCAGATACTCAATATCCGAGACTTCTGAGCCAAGACAAATGGTATAAAGTGAATGTAATAACTTCAGCCGCTCCCAACCTGAGACAAAACCCAAGTAATGCAATGAATACAGGAGACGGAAACAAAAAGGCAGATATCAATAGAGATGAACTTCTTTCTCTATTGGAAAAGAGAATCCATAGGATCTTGGAAATAGCTCGAGGTAAGGGGAATGAAGTCATCATTCTAGGAGCTTTTGGCTGTGGAGCATTCATAAATCCTCCACAGGTTGTGGCGGAGGCAATGAAAAGTGAAGTGGAGAAGTTTAGAAATCACTTCGACACAATAGAAGTCGCTGTATATTGCCCACGCTATGATGATACAAACTATCAAGTATTTAAGAGAGTTTTGGGAAATCTCAATTGAAGGGTGCTGTAATTGATAAGTTTTTTTGAAATTATAGTCAATGAAAGATGTAAAAACGTTATTTCGTTGGTATTATTTTTTTATTATTTACACGATGAAATGTGTGATGCTTACATCACCCGGAGGATAAGATGAATTTAGATATACTCCAGATACTCTTTTTCTTCCTTGACACTATAGGTCTTTGGCTTTTATTCAGGATGTGCGGGGAAAACAAATGGTGGGCTTTGGTTCCTCTATATAGATTCTATAAACTTAGCCAATGTGCACAAAAAGAGGAGAACGGACGGACGTTCTTCGTTCTTTATTTTTTCAATTACTTTTTTCAAATAATATCCAGTATTATTCAGAACTTCTTCCCTCAATTTAACGGGATGGTCTACATGTTGGATGTCTTGTCTCTTCTTCTTGGCATCGGTTCTTTTGTTTATAAAGTGCGTATATACATCGGAATGTGCGATGTTTTCTCCGTTTCAAAGAAATGGGTGGCGTTGTGGATTATCTCAACTGGCCTTGGAGCCTTGGTCTTCGCCCTGAAAAAGGCCTTTGTCTATACTCCTTCAGTTAAAAAAAGCGCCGCCTCCGAATCAGGTCTGGTGGCTCAAGAAACGAAAGAAGGCCTTTCCATCAATATTAAGAAAAGAACAGTAGGCGGTTTGTTAAATAAGAGAAATCTTTTGAAAGATATCCATCTCAATATCCCGAAGGGGAGGATGGTTCTTCTTGTAGGAGGCTCCGGAGCTGGTAAAACTACTTTCATTAACGCCATCACCGGCTTTGAAAAGGCAGACGCCAAGATTCTTCTTGACGGAAAAGATGTTTATAAGTCTTTTGAGGACGTTAAATATGACATAGGTTTCGTTCCACAGATGGACATGATCCGTTACAACGATAATGTGAGAAAGACTGTTCTCGATGCAGCTTCCCTTCGTCTTCCCATATCAATTTCAGATAAGGAAAAGAACGAAATAGTAGATGGCGTTCTGGACGAGTTCGGACTAAAGGCCGTTGAAGACAACATGGTTGGTAAGCTATCCGGAGGACAGAAAAAGAGGGAGAGCATAGCCATGGAGTTTGTATCCAATCCCTCCCTCTTCATTCTTGACGAACCTGATTCAGGTCTTGACGGAGTTCTTGCAAGGGAATTGATGGAGCATCTACATAGAATCTCAAGGGAAGGAAAAATCGTCATAGTAATTACTCATTCCCCGGATAGAGTCCTTGATCTCTTCGACGACGTCATCGTTTTGGCCAAGGATGCAGATAGGACAGGAAGACTGGTGTTCTATGGTCTTGTTGAAGAAGCAAAAGCGTTCTTTGACAGGGACAGAATGGAAGAGATCGTGAAGGTCATCAACCAGAAGGAGGAAGGTGGACTTGGTATGGCTGATGAGTTGATCGTGAAGTATGGAGAGATTAGAAATGGCAGGAAATGATGTAAGACATAGAGGCGGCTTCAGACAGATTCCAATTTATATCGGTAAGTTTTTCAGGATGTTTATCTTTATGGATGACTGGAAGGTCCTTCCTTTCTCCGCTCTCATCGCCGCTCTTGTTTCCTATGCTGTTGGAAACACAATGTTCGTAACAATGGAAGGAACTATGAAAGGTTCCTTGGCATTGACTTGTGTTTTGATATGGAATGGTTTCTTCAATTCAATTCAATCCATCTGCAGAGAAAGAAACGTTATAAAGAGAGAACACAGATCTGGAATGAAAATAGGAGCATATTTATCCTCCCAGATTATTTATCAAGCATTCTTGTGCCTTATGCAGGCTGTCATCACTTTGGCAGTATTCTACATGGCGGGAATGAAGAGAGTGAGCAGCGGAGTCGTCACACCATTTTTCTTGGTGGATCTGGCGATTACATTCTTCCTTATTTCATTCTCTTCAGACATGCTTGCCTTAATGATATCCGCTGTCTCTAAAACAACGACTTTCGCCATGACAGTCATGCCATTTGTCCTTGTGTTCCAGCTTGTGTTCTCAGGTGGAGTATTTGCCCTTCAGGGAGGAGCCTCCATTCTTACTAACTTCACTATCGCCAAGTGGGGGATGTGTGCCATCTGTGCTATCTGTGGATATAACTCTCTCCCGACCTTTACAGTGTGGAATCAACTACAGAATTTGAAGGGATATGAATATGAGGGAATGTACCCTGTCCAAATGGTGGTCGACAACATAGAAAGAACGGGAAATGTGGAGAAATTCTGTATGGAGATAGCTTCCAATAATCAGGTTGCCCAATATGCATCCACTCCAACGAATGTATTGAATGTATGGAGCTATCTGTTGGATTTTGCAATTGTATTTTCTCTTCTTTCTTTATTCTTTCTTTCCAAGATAGATAAAGATAAGCGTTGAAATAGATTAAGGGGAGGGTGTGTATTTATGCACTTTCCTCATATCTACTTTCTATATTTCATGTTTTTCGTATAACTCAAAGATAATTATTGAAGTGTGAAATGGAGATGACAATTCTACAGCTAAGTTCTGAATTTCTGTTAACAGTTGTTGTATTCTGAATGATTTGATATCTTGATATGGAATATTGGAAAGAGATGGAACAACTATATCTTTATTTGCTTTGTTAAGTGCAACAGCTCCCTTAAGTACAAGATGTCCATCAATCAACTCTATTGCAGATTTCGAAAGAAGAAAAAAAATTGAGAGAACCAAAGTAGTATAAAGTTTTTTTGATGAGTATGAAAACGTAATGCCGACAATAGAGGAAACAACTAGAACGGATAGAAATGAACAAAGAAAACCAAGAAACGCATATCCGATAATGAAAATAAATTCAATTATAGGATGTTCTGTTGCATTATTAAACCAAAAAACAAATGAATGGATTTTTGAAAAAAACTATTTCTCATTATTGGCCTTCAAAAGAATCGAGGTAAGGTGATGTTAGAGTCAGTTAATCCAACGATTCACCATATTCATAGATAATATCACTTGGTAAATCTATATCATCTGTCCAGAAAACACAGGTCCTAGAAGCATCAACTTGAACCGAATTGAATAACCCTTTTATGTTTTTTAAATCTTGATATGAGGGAATATCATTTATATCAGAATTAACATCATATAAGACAGTTTTTCCATCATCAAATTCAACTAATAATCTAAAGTCTTCTTTAGGCTGCAATTTTTTTATTCTAGGAATCATTATGACCTCACACAAGAGGAGGAAGTTTTGTTATAGTCTGATCATTCCACATTTTCTGAAGCTCTGAAGAGTAAAGTGATAGCCATTCCTTTACAAGGTTTTGAGCTTTTAAGGGAAGATCTCCTTCAATCATTTCCCCTGTAATAATATTGAAGGTACCTACATATTCTCCATATATAGCGTGAACATGACTTGGTTCATGTTCTTTTGGCTTAAAAACATTTTGATTATAATACCATAAAATCTAGCAATCTCTGGCATAAGAAGCACCTCCTTTATAATATTATTGATAGTATAGCATACTTAACAGTGGAAAGCTCTATCAAGTTAGTTGTTAAGATGTAAATAGGTTACGAGCACCACCTATCAGAGGTGGACAAGTGCAAGACCGCCTAAAATAATGTATTGATCCCTCTTACCCCCGATTTCTATACTCCCCAACGATATTGAACACTGTGTTACGTTTTTCCTGAACTGTATAACGTTATTCATAAACCC
>CAMEXG010000146.1 GCA_945947045.1 uncultured Spirochaetales bacterium
ATCTTTGTTTTGATATCCGGTCCGTGAAAACCAAACGGACCGGATATTTTTTAAATAGTGTTAAAAAAAATTTGTAAACAAAAATGTCATTAATTTATTCCTCATAAAGGAAATGCTTTCTTTCTACTTGTTTTTTGTAAAAACAAAAAGCAAAAGTATCAAAAAACTTATTGACAGAAAGTTGAGTTTCCTTTAGAGTCTTGTGTGTTCGAGATACATTCTCCGGTAGCTCAGTCGGTAGAGCAGGTGGCTGTTAACCACCCTGTCGGGGGTTCAAATCCCTCCCGGGGAGCGAATAAGCGGTGCAGAAATGCATCGCTTTTTTATTTAAAGAAGAGGGGCTCCTGCTCCCCTCTCCTATCTCCATCAATAATCGAAGTTGAATCATCCATAATAAGGCCAATACGGTCAGCAATGAGCTTACTTTATTGACTACCCACTATTTTATTTCACCACGAGAGGTGATATTTCTTTTATTCATTTACAGAAATAACCTCCACTCCCATTTCTTCCAGTTCTTTTTTAAACCCCCCATCCATTTTATCTGAAATAAAAGTGTCTACATCATGCCATGAGCAGATATTGGAAAAAGCTCGTTTACCAAACTTGGATGAGTCTGCAAGAAATACAACTTTGTCAGCAGCGTCCATCATATCCCGCTTTAAAGAGGATTCGCTGATATCAGAAGAAGTGATAGAACTCCTGTTATAAGCTGCAGCACCCATGAAATATATATCGACATTAAGTGCTTTTATCGCCATTTCAGCCAAAGGACCTACAGTCCCCATGGATTCACGCCTTAAGCTTCCACCTAAAGCGATTATCTTGATGTCGTCTTCACTTTTCAATTTTTCAAGGACCAGAAGGTTGTTTGTCACCACCGTAATATTCTTTCCCTTTAAGTGTTCTATGAGATGTATCGTAGTAGATCCAGAGTCAATTATAATGGTATTGCCGGGCTTAATGAGAGATGCCGCCTTCTCTGCTATGGCTTTTTTCTCCATTTCGTTCTCGATCATCGTGTTGGAGATAAGTCTGGCTTCACCCTTCATGCTACTTTTCATAGCCCCGCCATGAGTTCGCATCAACAGACCACTTTCCTCCAGAGAAGTAAGATCCGTCCTAATGGTGACGGCACTTACAGAGAGGAGTCTTGAAAACTCTTCAACAGTAACATACTCCCTATCGCCAAGTATCTTTAATATCTCATCTCTTCTTTCGTTAATATCCATAGGGACATTTTACATTACAAATCAATACTTTGCTAATCCTGCTTTTACATACTCGTCTGTAATCTTCTTTACTTCGCCATTTAATCTGGCACACTCTTCTTTGTTGTTTGAAACCACCTCCCATCTGCACATTGCATCTTCGCTTCTACTGATTCTTTGTGCCACTTGAGCCCAAATTTTTCCATCGAGATTCGTATGTGAGTCAAAGACGACAGGAAGGTTAAATCTCATCAGAGTGGCGTCAAGATCACTTCCATCATCCATTTCTTTTATTATTACTGCGCCCAGCTCCTTCATTCTCTTTTCAACTCTTTCCATCAGTTCCGGCATTATCTCCGGGGCTGCTTCACAAATAAGCGGCCATTCTCTTTCTCTGAAGAGATTCTCTTCCAACTTATGCACTCTCTCATACTCCTCCGGGTTTTCTTTATATGTCTTTGCAGTCAGGAGGGCAAAGAATAGCGTATTCTCTACAGCTGCATATCCCTTTGTATGGTCGTTTATATCGTATGGGAAATTCATATAATAGTGTGCAGACTCCTCTTCGGAAGCAAAATATCCCTTATCACAGTTTTCTCTTAGTTTTGCTTTGATGAAAGAGTGGCCGTTTCTTATGATGTGGATTCTCGCCCCGCTTTTAGCCATCTCCAACAATGAGATGGGAATAGCCTTTACATCTGCGTAAAAGTCTTTCTTCTCCCCTTTATAGATTTCCAATAGCTTGGGAGCAATCAAAGCCATGTTCATCCCTGGGACAATCTGCCTTCCATCTTTATACATTAAATCCAATCTATCGCCGTCGCCATCGAAACAGAAGCCAAGATCAAAGTCCCCCTCTCTTATCGCCTTTCTTGCAGGAGCGATGGAGGACTCTATTATTGGATTTGGGTCACCTCCGGGAAAGAGTCCGTTTGGTACAAGGTTTCTAGCCTCTATCTCCGCCCCTGCCTTCTCAAAGGCCATACTTACTTCTGTTCCAGCGCTTCCAGAAAGGAATTCAAGAAGAATCTTCATTCCCTTTAAGCTTCCTTCCTCCACCCCGGCAAGTTTCATGGAGTATGTAATATAAGAATCAAGGTAATTGATTATCTTTACTTCACCCTTTTTTCCTTTTTCTATCTTTTCATCGGAGAGATATATTTCTTTTATCTTTGTTATTCCTCCCTCCGGACCGCATCCCATTGCAAGAGGAAAGAGCGAAGGAGCCATAAACTTGAGACCTATGTATGAACCTGGATTATGAGAGGCTGTCACCATGATTCCACCGGAGAGAGGATTCTCCATACAAGAGTAATAGAACTGACAGGTGGAGATAGGAAGAGGGTTCAATAATACATCGACACCAGCTTCTCTTAGTGATTCTTTTAAACTCTCTACTACTTTCGGGGCATATAACCTGGCGTCTCTTGAAAGAACAACCGATGGAGCTTTTAGTATTCTTTTATAGTAGATGGCGACAGCACGAGATAGGGAAGATAAATTCCCGTCAGATAGCCTCTCTATTTTTGTCCTGATATCGTAAGGTTTAAACATTCCTAGATTGAGATCTTCCATTTCAGTCTCCTTGTAAAGAGAATATATCTAAAACGAAAGAAAGGCAAAGTATATTTTTTCACTTACGAAAGAAAAACCATACATATTATCTTTCATTTGAAAGTATGTATGGCTTTTTTCTTAGTATTTTTCTTATAAGAGTATTTTCGAAGCCTTCTCCAGGTTATCTCTAATTGAAATATGCTGGGGGCAGGCTTCCTCACATTTACCGCACTTTATACATTTATCAGGGCCTTTCTTACCTTTGTTCACTACAAGCGCCTTATACTGTTCTTTTGCTTTTTCCATATTGTTGTAGAGAAGGACCGTGTTTAAGGAAGCAAAGGAACCGCTGACACCAATTTCCATAGGGCATACCTTTGCACAGTAGTCACACTTCGTGCATGGAACGGAAGGAAGGGTGTCAAAGACTTTTCTTGCCCTTTCGATGGTATCCAGCTGATCCTTGGTCATACCTTGGAAGTTCCACATGGTCTTAATATTGTCACCAAGCATCTCAATATTACTCATTCCTGAAAGCACAGTCATAACACCATCAAGGGATGAAGCGAAACGCAGAGCCCAAGAGGAGGATGAAGCATTAGGATCCGATTGTAGGAACACTTTTTTGACTTCAGGATGCGGGTCTGCAAGAAGTCCCCCCTTTACAGGCTCCATAACTATTATTTTCTTATTGTGCCTTCTTGCTACTTCCCAACACCTTTTTGACTGGACTTTCGGATTCTCCCAGTCCGCCCAGTTTATCTGGAGCTGCACAAACTCAGCTTGAGGATGCTTAGTGAGGATATCATCCAAAACTTCAGGAGAATCGTGGAAAGAGAAGCCAAGATGGTGAATAAATCCCTCTTCTTTTTTCTTTAAGAAATAGTCCCAAAGCCCCCACTCTTCAAAGGTCTTTGCGCTATCCTTGTTAAGAGCGTGCAATAGGTAGAAGTCAAAATAACCTGCTCCTGTACGCTCCAGGGAAATATCGAGTTCCTTTTCTGCATCTTCTTTGGTTTTACAGCCGCTCCAGATAGCGCACTTTGTAGCCAAGTAGTAAGACTTTCTGGGATAACGATCGACAAGGGCTTCTTTTATAGCCTCCTCACTTCCAGGATAGGCAAAGGCAGTGTCAAAATAATTAAATCGTGAAACCATAAAAGCATCTACAAGCTTTTTTGTCTCCTCTATGTCGATTCCATCTCCTTTTCTAGGGAGTCTCATCATTCCAAATCCAAGTCTTCCTACTGTCTTATCCAAACTAATTCCTCCATTTATAAAGGTATATTTCTTAATTGATAACAATTTTTTTATTAAAAGGAAAGTAAATAGGAGAAAAATTGGTGATATGTCATCAAATTATTCCATCTTGATATTGTTTCTTTTTTGACTATCATAGACCAAGAAGCGAGGTGAAAATGAAGAAGGGAGAGAAAGATATGACAAAGGGGGCCATACTCCCCCAGATACTGTTTTTTGCTCTTCCTCTGATTCTCGGCCAGCTTTTTCAGCAGTTATACAACACATTCGACACATGGTGTGTAGGGAACTTCGTAGGCAAAAACTCTTTCTCAGCTGTAGGTACTGTAGGATCTATTACCAATATGCTTATTGGTTTTGCCGGTGGATTCTCCACTGGAGCCGGAGTCGTAATAAGCCAATACTATGGAGCAGGAGACAAAGAGAATGTAAGAAGGAGCGTCCATACTTTTATTCTCTTTATGATAATTCTCTCTTTATTTCTCTCTATCATGGGGGTGGCTCTCACTCCACTTCTCATAAAGATAATCAAAGCTCCTCCGGAAGTCGCCAAAGAACAGTATTCATATCTCACCATCTACTTTACAGGGATATCAGGACTATTGTTATACAATATGGGGTCGGCGATATTCAGGGCTGTGGGCAATTCAAAGCTTCCTTTCGCTTTTCTTGTGGTCTCCGCTTTCCTTAATATTGTAATGGATCTTATCTTTGTAATTGTCTTGAAACTAGGTACCGGCGGAGTAGCCCTTGCAACTATTATCAGCCAAGCCATAAGTGCATTTCTTGTTATAGGAGCTTTGAAGATGACAAAGTCTCCCGTATCCTTTACTTTCAGAGAACTGAAGATTAACTGGAAGATTCTATCAAGAATCATCTTCATAGGTCTGCCTTCTGCAATACAAATGGCTGTAACATCCTTCTCCAATGTATTTGTCCAATCATATATCAACCAATTCGGTGCAGATGTCATGGGTGGTTGGACTGCTTACAGTGACAACTCTCCCGCCTAAAGGCAGGGAGCTTCCTGAGTCGTATTCTCAAG
>CAMEXG010000147.1 GCA_945947045.1 uncultured Spirochaetales bacterium
GTCATTCGTTGAACATAGAAAGCAAGCGGCCATAGCTCTAAAAGCTGTTTTCTCTGCATGCGCAGAGATGTTTCTTGGTTTATCACTGTTAATGCAGGTGCTGAATGGTTTTCTCTGCTTGCGCAGAGATGTTTCTTACCCGTACTACAACTTTCAACCTTTCCAACAGTTTTCTCTGCTTGCGCAGAGATGTTTCTATGCAACTTACTTCCCTAGAAGGAGCACCACAGTTTTCTCTGCATGCGCAGAGATGTTTCTCTCATCATGGCATCTAAGGATACAGAACGCATGTTTTCTCTGCTTGCGCAGAGATGTTTCTCAGGCTGACTTGGCTTACATCGCTATGATGAAGTTTTCTCTGCATGCGCAGAGATTGTTTGGTGATATCAAGCCTCATTGTTTTACTTAAAAACTGCTTTATTTTTTGCTCTTACTAAAGTATCGTTGCTTTTGAAGAATACAAATACTTCTTTTTTGTGTATCATTGAATAAAGCTCTTTTTAAGAGATGTTTCATGTTTATATCCTAGCTATAACGCATGATCTTCTAGTCTCTGCAGACGCAGAGTATAACGGTCTCTTGTTTTTAACGGGGACCGTTTTTCTTTTTTAATGAATTACGTCAAAAATTGCATAGCATCCCTTCTTTATGTTAAATTCTAGGCATGGACGACAGTAAAATAAGAAATATAGGCATCATGGCTCACATCGATGCAGGAAAGACGACGACAACAGAGAGAATTCTTTTCTATACAGGTGAGAATCACCGTATCGGCGAAGTCGATAACGGCGAAGCAACCATGGACTGGATGCAGCAGGAACAAGATAGAGGAATTACCATCACTTCTGCCGCCACAACTTGTTTTTGGAAAGATCATCAGATAAATATAATCGACACTCCCGGTCACGTAGACTTTACAGCAGAAGTAGAAAGAAGCTTGAGAGTCCTGGATGGCGCTGTAGGAGTATTTTGTGCAGTAGGAGGCGTCGAACCTCAGACTGAAACAGTATGGAAACAGGCTGACACTTACTCGGTACCCCGTATCGCTTTCGTCAACAAAATGGATAGAATGGGTGCAGACTTCTATGCAGTTTTGGATGACATGAAGAAAAAGCTTGGAGCAGAGCCTGTACCTCTCTTTATTCCTGTAGGAGCAGAAAGCTCTTTTAGCGGAATCATAGACCTAATTGGAGAGAAATACCTTACTTTCAGCGTCTCTGACCAAGGAAGCACTGTAGAAGAGCATGACATTCCTGATTCAATGATTGATACAGCTCAAGAATGGAAAGAAAAACTCATCGATAGTGTAGCATCTTTTTCCGATGAGATTACCGAACTCTATTTCGAGGGAGAAGAGATTCCAAGAGATATGATCATCTCCACACTGCGTAAGTGCACTCTAGAGAGAACACTCCTTCCTGTATTTGTCGGTTCAAGCTTAAAGAACGTTGGAGTCCAGACTCTTCTTGATGGCATTGTAGAGCTCTTGCCTTCTCCATTGGATCTTCCACCTGTGGAGATAATCAACGCAAAGAACCCTGAAAAGAAAGAAGAGCTAAAGCATAATCCAAATGGTCCTTTGGAGGCTCTTATCTTCAAAATCCAGGTTGATCCTCAAGCTGGTCCTTTATGCTTTGTAAGAGTATATTCTGGCACACTGAAAAAAGGTGTCGCAGTCTATAACATAAATAAAGGAAAGAAAGAGAGAATAAATAGACTCGTAAGAATGCACGCCATCAGAGAAGAAGATATTTCTGAATTGAAGGCCGGCGACATCGGAGTCATCATCGGTTTCAAGATGGCTCAGACAGGAGACACTATCGGAGCTGAGAACCATCCATTCTTAATGGAAGAAATGAAGTTCCCTAACCCTGTCATCTCAATAGCAATCGAGCCCAACTCCACCTCCGATATGGCAAAGCTCCAGAAAGCTTTGGAGATTCTTTCTGTCGAGGATCCTACATTTACTTACAAAGATGACAATGAGACTGGTCAGCTTATCATAAGTGGAATGGGTGAACTTCACTTGGATGTTCTTGTAACAAGAATTACAAAAGAGATGAAGATAGAAGCAAGAGTCGGCAACCCGCAGGTAAGCTACAGGGAATGCATTAAGAAGGAGAACAGCGGAACTGAAGTTTGGGAAAGAACAATTGCCAACAAAGAAAATGCAGCCAAACTCTCTATGACTGTCAAACCAAACGAGCCTAAGACTGGTAATACTTTCCATATCTCAGCCAAGACAAGGGAAATCCCTGAAGAGATTCTTGAAGCTATCAAGGAAGGTGTTGAAGGAGCATTCAAGAGTGGCATCAAGTATGGTTATGAATGTACAGATATCGACGTAGACATTACTGAGATTGTCTATGACGAGCTTACTTCCACTCCTCTAGCCTTCACTTCCTGCGCTGCCATGGCATTTGACAGGATCTGTCAGGAGGCAGGAGCTGTAATCATGGAACCTATAATGAAAGTCCAGGCTTCTGCTCCAAGTGAATATATCGGAGACGTAATCTCAACTATCACTCAGCGTGGTGGAATCGTACTTAGTATGGAAAACCGCACTGGCTCAGATACTGTTGTTGCGGAGTGTCCACTAGAAAAGATGTTTGGATACACCACAGTCCTTAGATCCTCTACTCAAGGACGAGGAACCTTCAGTATGGAGTTTGACCACTACTCAGAGAAAGCTGGTGGAATCGGATTCTAACTAATCTATGGCGTCTCTTGTGGGGACGCCATTTCTTATAGCTTTCGATTATTTTCTCGATTTTTTCTTTTAGGATACTCAATTCATTCTCAGTCTTGTTCTTTTATAGCGAAAAAAAATGTGTTTTGCCAAAACTTTCTTTTGACAATTGAAAACACCACCCCTTACCATAAAGGGAGTGCTTATTAAAACTGAAACAAGGAGGAATACTAATGAGCGTTGATCCAAAAGATATCAGGAACGTTGCAGTTGTAGGACACAACGGTACTGGAAAGACAAGTCTTGTCGAGTCCATGCTCTACTATACCGGAGCAATAGCAAAGGCTGAGGCGGTAGCAGGTGGAAAGACTATAAGCGACTTTACGGAGGAGGAAATCGCAAGAAAGATCTCCGTACATACTGCACTTGCATCCACAGAATGGATGGGCAAGAGAATCAACATCCTCGATACTCCGGGTACAGCAGACTTCGTCGGCGAAGCAATCTGCTCATTCAGAACAGCTGAAGCAGCTCTCATGCTGGTTGATGCCAGAGACGGAGCCCAGATCGAGACAATCAAGCTTTGGAGAAGACTTGATACAAGAAACAAGCCAAGAGCTGTATTTATCAATAAAATGGACAAAGAGAGAGCAAACTCTCGTGAAGTCCTCGACAACCTTACAGAAGAATTCCATTCAAACTTCGCTCCTGTAACAATCCCTATTGGATATGCAGAAGATTTCAAGGGTGTCATCAACCTTATTGAAAACCAGGCATATAAGTTTAATGCCAACGGCAAAGAAGAAATTATTCCAATCCCAGAAGATATGTCTGAGACTGTTGAACAATACAGAGAAGAACTTATCGAAAAGGCTGCAGAGGGTGCAGACGATCTTATCGAAAAGTACTTTGAAGAAGGAACTCTTAACGATGACGACATCAGAAGAGGACTTAGAGAAGGTCTTGCCAGAAACTCTGTCGTCCCTGTATTCGTTGGAGCTTCTGAAAAAGGCGCTGGTATCACTTCCCTTCTGAACTTCATCAGAAACAACTTCCCTATTCCTACAGGAACTTTCGAATATATCATTAAGGAAGACGGAACAGAAGAAAGAAACTATCCTATCGGTGGAAAAGAATCTCCTGAAGCATATGTCTTCAAGACAACCATCGACCAGTTCTCTGGTAAGCTCAGTTATATCAAGGTCGTAAACGGAACTATTACACCTGACACAGATCTCTCAAACCCAGAACTTGGAAAGAGAGGAAAGCCAGGTAAGCTTTATAGAGCACTTGGAAAGAAGCTTATTGAAATCGATGCTCTTAATGCTGGAGATATCGGTGTCATCGCTAAGTTCGATCCAGCTGCAACAAACGCTACTCTTCTTAACGATCCTAACTCAAAGATCAAGTTCAGACCTCTTAAGCTCCCACAGCCAATCTATGAACTTGCTATCTCTGCCGGTGATAAGAAGAGTGAAGACAAGATGAACGATGCTCTCCATAGAATTACTGAAGAAGACCTTACATTCGAGATGAAGTATAACGAAGAGACAAAGCAGTCTATCATCGGTGGTATGGGTGAACTTCATATCAATATGATTCTCGATAAGGTAAAAGAGAAGCAGAAGATCGACATCAAGACAAAGACTCCAAAGATTGCTTACAGAGAAACAATCACTAAGAAGAGTGGTCTTGCCGAATACTCACACAAGAAGCAGTCTGGTGGTCATGGTCAGTTCGGTAGAGTTGTCATCGAGATTTTCCCAATCGAAAGAGGCCAGTATTACTCCTTTGAGAACCTTGTAAAAGGTGGTGCTATAAGCAAGGGATATGTTCCTGGAATTGAAAAAGGTATCCATGAAAAGATGGAAGAAGGCTTCCTCGCAGGCTACCCTCTCGTTGACATCGGCGTCAACCTTGTTGATGGTAAGGAACACCCGGTAGACTCATCTGAAATGGCATTTAAGCTTGCTGCAAAGGGTGCTATGGATATAGCTCTTGGCAAGGCTGGTGCAGTTCTCTTAGAGCCATACTGCAAGCTCGAAGTATTCGTCGATCAGGATTATCTAGGATCCATCCTCTCTGACCTTTCAGGAAGAAGAGGAAGAGTACTTGGACAGGAAGATATGGGACACCTTACTTCTGTCAAGGCAGAAGTTCCAATGGCTGAACTCAGAAGCTACGCCATCGACCTCAAGTCCATGACTCAGGGTTCCGGTTCTTTCGAACTTGAATTCGACCACTACGAGACACTCAACGGCAAGCTAGCCGAGGATGTCATCGCAGAAGCAAAGAGAGAAAAGGAAGAAGCTGAAAAGGCTTGATTCTTATAGCTTTAATCACTTTTGGGCCGGAAATAAAAACCGGCCCTTTTT